>CAKTPR010000016.1 GCA_934591725.1 uncultured Oscillospiraceae bacterium | reverse complement strand
AGAGCGAGCCGTTTACCATCTCGCTGCTGAAGCAGAGGAGAGTGCCGTACTCCTCAAGCGTGTAGCCCGCGACGCTGTCATTGATAAGCGATGCCTTCAAAGCTCCGTCAACGGAGGTTATCATGCGGATGCCCTTGTTGCCGGTGATGCGGATGGAGCAGCCGGAGTAGCGCAGGAGATCGTCGAATTCAGGTATGCGCTTGGCCGTATAGGAATTGTTCTCCAGCTTCAGTTTCCAGACCTTCATTCCGGTAGGATACTTTGAGTGCGGGTCTGCGGCATTTGGATCATTGTACGAATAAGTAACCATGGTGTTCGCATTGGGCGTCGTAATTATGACGGTATTGTCCGCTTCGACCTTGTGTTCGATTCCGTCTATATATACATAAGATTGCTCGTTCAGTCCCTCTGATGCTGGGATAGACAGAATGTATTTTGTTTGCTCCTCCGAAATAATTGTTCCATCTTCAAGCTGAATCGTGTAGTATGGCTCCTCCCCTGAAGCATTATCCTTCACAAGGATCACATTAGCTTCACTCTTGTCCGTGCCAACTTTTTGTTCACCATTGTCAGATGAAATAAGTATATCCCACCCGTCCACTTTTTTTGAGGACTGGATCTTCAATTTGCTGGCCGACGGCTGCAAGGTCAAATCGGAGAAGCTCCCTGAGATTGAAACCAACTGTTCAATATCGTCAAATGCTGCATTAGTCCGTACAACGCTCGGGGCTGTGGCTCCGCTGAGAGACGCTTCTCCGTTGGGTTTGAAGTGGTAATGCGATGCATCGGACTCTGTTATAGTTACGGAGTCCGCATCAGGGAAATATACTCCGATATGATTATTTCCTCCGCTGCCGATGTCGACGTCATATTCACGGGATTCAGAAATACCGTACAAATACGAATTATTACCATCCCCGTTGATAGTCGGCAGAATATAGATTGGGAAGTTTCCCGATATTTCTGAGCCATTCACCGTTGAAGATTGTCCGCCGCCGGATATGGTAAACGAAGTTACCGATGTCCAAAGCATCGCCTGAGTTTTTATCGTAGCCGAACTTGGACGGCTGCGGTCTGGAAGCTTTGCTGCAAGGTCTTCAAAATCGTCAACTAAATAATTAAATCTTAATTTTGAAGTTTCTCTTATCTCAAAAGATTTCTTATTAATTTCTAAAGTTACAGGTTCAGCTGTAAGGAGATCTGGATCGGCATAATACACGATATAGTATTCATCGTCAGAAATTGGATCTATCGCATAACCTAACACGGCGTGATCTTGAAAACACATTATCACGAGTTTTTTATTGAGTAAGTCGTCAACAACTCGCCACCCCAGTGCTGATTGTGGTTCTTCCCATATAATTGGCTGATAGCAACGTTGCAAAACATTCGTATAGTTAAATAACGACTCTAATTCTGGGTAGTTTACTGGAAATGGCAATTGATTTGGCTCAACGCACATTTGAACATATGAATCAAGGTTTACATAGTCATAGAACAAAAGTCCCATCAACGCTGACATTCCAAAACATACACCTTTAAAATGGTCATTTGGGAACTCCAAATAGTAATATGTTTTATCATATAAAAACTCATACTTGAAGAGGAGCGGAACTTGCTCAAGTAATTTAACGTAATCTTGATAGGATATATAGTGAGAGTCACCAAACGCCAGAGAACTGTTATCAAACGGAAACGTATCAACACCAAATTTGAATCCAGTGCTTATGATTGACGACGATTCATACGTGATGGTTCTGTTGTCGCCTGCCCAGTCGTATTTGCTGATGGAAGTGTTAATTTTGTTTACATCGGGAACCTTTATTGTTGTCGCAAGCTTTGTATTTGAAGAGAATGCGTTCGGGCTGGTGCCGTGGAGATTTTCAAACGTCAGTGCTGCCCCAGCAGGATGGCAGAATTCTATCTCTTTCAGCTTATCGCAGCCGGAAAATGCGCAGAAGCCGATGCGCGTCACGCTCTCCGGGATAGTCAGCTTCGTCAGGCCTGTGCAGTTCTGGAAAGCGTGGAAGCTGATGTCGGTCAGGCTGTCAGGAATCTTTATACCAGTCAATTTGTCGCAGCCGATGGCTGCCATCACGACAACAGCTTTCACCCCGTCGGGGATAGTGAGCACACCCGTTTTGCCTTCCGGGCAAACCAGCAGCCACTCCATCGTCTCATCATACAATATGCCGTCTTTTGACGTAAAGCTCTGGTTCTGCGGGTCTACATCAATAGCAGTGAGCGCGCTGCATCCCACAAATACATTCCATACTGCGTCGCCGATTCTTGTTACGCCAGCAGGGATAGTCACGTGAGTTAGACTCGTGCAGTCCATGAACGCGTCTGCGCCTATTGACGTCACGCTGTCCGGAATGATTACAGTGCTCAGGCTGCTGCATCCCTCAAATGCACGGAGGCCGATAGTCGTTACACCGTTGTCTATAACGATCGTTTTGATTTGCGCGGCATAGCTCTCCCAAGGCAGCGGCATAATGAATCCTTCGTTGTCGGCATAGTCCATCATTGCCCCAGTGCCGGAGATAGTCAGTACGCCGTTCTTGTTCAGCGTCCATTTGAGGTAGACACCCTCCGCGCCGCATTCTCCGGAAGCAATAATACCGTTGGTCTTCGCATAGACATCCGTTAATGTCTCATCATTCAACGCTTTCAATGCTTCTGCTTCATCGCCGGTGCCGCTATTCTGTACCGCCTGTAAAGAAATCTCTATCTCCATAGTCTCTGTGCCACCGTCAATTATGAACTCGACATTCTCGACATAGACATACCCCTCGCATGAAGCGCTGTATGTATAGCTGCCGGGAACGAGCAGATAGCTGCCGTCCTCCTCCGGGGCGATCTCAGCACCCTCGGCGTCACGGACGGTCACTTCCGTCTCTGCCGGGTCGCAGGCGAATATAACGCAGACAGTCTCCGGCGTTTCGCCTTCGTCAGGCTGCTCGTCCTCGTCAGGCTCCTCGTCGATCTGCTCATCATCCTGCATCTCTTCTTCCGCCTGCTCCTGATCGGCTTGGTAAACGACTTCCTCCGTCTGCTCTGCGTCACCTGCCGGTTCCTCGGCAGCAGCCGAAACAGGCAGCAGGCTCACGCACATCGTTATCACAAGCACGATGGCAAAGAGCTTTTTCAGCGCTGCATTCTTCATCGGTTTTTCCTCCCGCATTTCAGATTTCTCTGTTGTAGTATTTCGAGCAGACTCTCCTGTCTGCTTTGGTCAATGCTCGGATGTTCAATTGCATAGCAACAAAATACTACCATAAAGGTAATCAAAATTCAAGGTATAAAGTTGTTTTAATGGTTAACATAAAATACTTTTTTAACGATTATTTTGGAATTTTCGATAAAATATTTTATTTTTACAGCATCATTCCGTGATCCTCAAGGAACGGCACTGTCTGTTTTTCTCTGTTTTCCATTTTCTTACAGCAGCTGAAATCTCAAGCGGCACTCCCCCTGACCGGCAGGCACGCATAAAAAAATCTCCCGCACCTGACGGTACGGGAGATTTATATCGCATTAGTAGTAACGCTTATTCTTGTTCTTGCGTGCGGCCTCGGACTTCTTGCGGCGCTTGACGCTGGGGCTCTGGTAGTACTCCTTCTTTCTGAGGTCGGCCAGAACGCCGGACTTCGCGCAGCTGCGCTTGAATCTCTTCAGAGCATTGTCCAGAGACTCGTTTTCCTTGACATAGATTTCAGACATTTATTTCCCTCCCTCCAAATACGCCTTGCGGCGCTTCAAGGGCCAATGAATTGGCTTTTTAACGTTAGTATTATAACGGCTGAAGCGTCCGTTGTCAACAACTTTATGAGGAGATTATTTGAGTATGAGGTTCACGATTTTGCCCTTGACAACGATGGTCTTGACAAGGGTCTTGCCCTCCATCTGGCGCTGGATCTTCTCATCGGCACAGGCCGCGGCGATGATCTCGTCCTCGCTCGCGTCGGTGCTGATGCGGATCGTGCTGCGCAGCTTGCCGTTTACCTGCACGGCCATCTCGCGCTCGGCGTCGACGGTCTTGCTCTCGTCGTACTTCGGCCAATCCATCTGCATCGCCATCCTGCCGTACTTCGCTGCAAAGCCCATCTGCTCCCACATCTCCTCAACGATGTGCGGCGTGAACGGGGAGAGCAGCAGAAGCAGCATCTCAAGGTCGCCCTTGGTCAGACCGTTTGCGTAGAACTCGTTGACCATGGTCATGAGCGCGGCGATAGCGGTGTTGAGCTTGAGCGTGTCTATATCCTCAGTGACCTTCTTGATGGTCTTGTGGATGATGCTCTCGTTCTTCTTGGATATCTCACCCTCGGTGACGATGTCCATCAGGTTCCAGCAGCGGTCGAGGAAG
The DNA here is from genome assembly GCA_934591725.1 of uncultured Oscillospiraceae bacterium. Lineage (GTDB taxonomy): Bacteria > Bacillota > Clostridia > Oscillospirales > Oscillospiraceae > Limivicinus. The sequence goes on along the minus strand of CAKTPR010000016.1, from coordinate 24,447 downwards.
CGCTTCGAGCCCTTGACTGCGTCGTCAGACCAGGTCGCGGTCTTCTCAAAGTCGCCGATGAACATGATGTACAGACGCATCGTGTCCGCGCCGTAGGCCTTCACGACGTCGTCGGGGTTGACGACGTTGCCGAGGGACTTCGACATCTTGACTGCCGTGCGCTGTGCCTGCGCGCCGTACTTCTCGATGAGCGCCTGCTTCTCTTCCTCGGTCGCGGCGTTGCCGACATAGTGCGGGTTCTTGCCGAGGATCATGCCGTGGGAGGTGCGCTTGGCGTAAGGCTCCTTGGTGTGCACGACGCCGATGTCGTACAGGAACTTGTGCCAGAAGCGGCTGTAGAGCAGGTGGAGCGTGGTGTGCTCCATGCCGCCGTTATACCAGTCTACCGGACCCCAGTACTCTTCCGCGTCCTTGCTGACAAGCTCCTTGTCGTTGTGCGGATCCATATAGCGCAGGAAGTACCAGCTCGACCCCGCCCACTGAGGCATGGTGTCGGTCTCGCGCTTTGCCGGGCCTCCGCAGCAGGGGCAGGTTGTGTTGACCCAGTCGGTCATCTTGCTCAGCGGGGACTCGCCGTCGTCGGTCGGCTCGTAGGATTCCACCTGCGGCAGCACCAGCGGCAGCTCGCTCTCAGGCAGCGGCACCCAGCCGCACTTCGGGCAGTTGACAAGGGGTATCGGCTCGCCCCAGTAGCGCTGACGGGAGAAGACCCAGTCGCGCAGCTTGTAGTTGACCTTCTCCTTGCCCCAGCCGTGCTCGATGGCGTACTCGCGCATCGCAGGGATAGCCTCCTTGACGGTCATACCGTTGAGGAAACCGGAGTTTACCATTATCGCGCTGTCGTCCTTTGCGACGAACGCTTCCTTCGTGACGTCGCCGCCGGAGACGACCTCGATTATCGGCAGGCCGAACTTCGTTGCGAAGTCCCAGTCGCGCTGGTCGTGACCCGGAACGCCCATGACGATACCGGTGCCGTAGCCCATGAGGACGTAGTCGGAGACGAACATCGGAACGGACGCGCCGTTCACGGGGTTGACAGCGTCGATGCCGTCAAGGCGCACGCCGGTCTTGTCCTTGTTGAGCTCGCCGCGCTCGAAGTCGGACTTGCGGGAAGCGGCTTCCTTATATGCCTCGACCTCGCCCCAGTTAGCGATGCTGTCCTTCCACTTGTCGAGCAGCGGGTGCTCCGGGGAAATGACCATGTAGCTCACGCCGAAGAGCGTATCCGCACGGGTCGTGAAAACGGTGACGTCGTCGCCGACGTTGGTCTTGAAGGTGACCTCGGTGCCGGTGGAGCGGCCTATCCAGTTCTTCTGCTGGATCTTGACGCGCTCGATATAGTCCAGATCGTCCAGATCGTTTATGAGCCTGTCGGCATACTTGGTGATGCCGAGCATCCACTGGCTCTTCTCCTTGCGCACGACGGGCGAGCCGCAGCGCTCGCACACGCCCTCGACGACCTCTTCGTTTGCCAGCACGCACTTGCAGCTCGTGCACCAGTTGACGGGCATCGTGGTCTTGTATGCAAGGCCTTTCTTGAACATCTGGAGGAATATCCACTGCGTCCACTTGTAGTACTTCGGGTCGGTCGTGTCGACGCAGCGGTCCCAGTCGAAGCCGTAGCCGAGCATCTTGAGCTGGCGGGTGAAGTTCTTGATGTTCTGCTGGGTGACGATTGCCGGGTGGATGTGGTTCTTTATCGCGAAGTTCTCGGTCGGCAGACCGAAAGCGTCAAAGCCTATCGGGAAGAGGACGTTGTAGCCCTCCATTCTCTTTTTGCGCGTGATGATATCCATCGCCGTAAAGGGGCGCGGATGGCCGACGTGCAGACCGGCGGCGGAGGGGTACGGGAACTCGATAAGGCCGTAGAACTTGGGCTTGTCTCCGTCGGTCACTGCGGCGTAGGGCTTGCACTCTTCCCAGCGGTCCTGCCATTTTTTCTCTATTGCAGCAAAATCATATCTCATGGTGAATCAACTCTCCTGTTCTAATCTTTTATTTTTAGTCCGAACGCCCCTGTAGTCAGGGGCAAGTAAGGGATGAGGGATCCACCACCTCTGCGTCGCTCCAAAGCCTCTCAAGGTTATAGAACTTGCGCGCTTCGTCCGTGAACACATGGACGATAACGCAGCCGAAGTCCATCAGCACCCAGATATCCGAGCGCAGACCCTCGCGGCGCACCGGCGGCTCGCCAGCCTCCGAAAGCTGCTTGTCCACCTCGTCCACCAGCGCCTTTATGTGCGTGGAGGAAGTACCGTTGCAGATCACGAAGTAATCCGCAAGCACCGTCTGCTCCGTAGTTCTGAGCACCTTTATGTCTCTTGCTTTCTTGTCCTCCAGAGCTTTTGCGGCTATGGCGGCTATCTGTTCGGCTGTCAGCATGTCGCGCTTCCTCCTTGTTCTTTTTTATACCACAGGTACGCGTCGACCGTGTCCCTGTAAGCGTCCTCGCCTCTTGAGCGTATCTCCTCAAGGCTCATCCGTAGTCCCAGCTCCATCGCCCTGTCAATGTCCTCAAAGCAGAGCTTCCTGAGCGGCTCTACACCCTCGAAGTCCCTTGTCGGCTCGGTGAAGTCGGCAAGGTAAATTATCTTTTCCATCAGGCTCATGTCCGGCTTCCCGGTCGTGTGCCAGCGTATCGCGGAATATATCCCGTCCGGTATCCCGAACAGTTCCCGCGCGAGCGCCGCGCCCGTGCGCGCATGGAGTATCCTCGGATTGCGCCTTTCGGCGGCGTCGAGAATAATACCATATTTATCGCACATTATCAACTGTTCTTCGTCACTGAGTTTTTTCGTTATATCGTGCAGTATGCCCGCCTCGGCCGCTTCATAGACGTCCGCGCCCCAGCGCTTCGCAAGCTTCACTGCCTGCTCCTCGCAGCCTGCGACGTGCCTTGCGCGCTTTTCCGTGAGGTATGGCCGCACCTTTTCCCGCAGCCAGCGCAGCTCAGGCTTTGCGGCGTACCAGTGGTTCCTGATTATCAGCGAGTATACCCCGTCGTCCAGAAGCTCCGCGCCCCCGGCCTTCGGCAGCATCGCGCGTATCTCCGCCGAGCTCATCGGCAGCGGCTCATGCTCTATGAGCCTGACCCTCGCGCCGTCCTCGTCCTCAAGACTGCGCTTGAAGGAGAGTATCTCTCCCCTGTCGTCCGTCTCGCGGGACAAAACCGCCAGTGTGCAGTTATCCAGCAGGTATTTATACTCGTGCCATTCGCGAAAGCTCAGGAACATATCCGTCCCGACGACGAGATAAAGCTCATCCTCCGGGTATTTCTCCCGCAGTATACCGATCGTGTCGGCGGTGTAGCTCTTGCCCTCGCGCTCCATCTCCATCGGGGAGACCTCCGCGCCGGGTATGCCGGAAAAGGCCAGTCTGCACATCTGCAGCCTTGCCGCAGCATCCGGGCTCCCGGCTGCCGCCGCCTTGTGCGGCGCGATGTTCGTCGGGATTATCAGGAGCCTGTCCGGTCTCAGCGCCTCGTATACCGACTGCGCCGCCGACACATGCCCCAGATGCGGCGGGTTGAAGCTCCCGCCGTAAATGACCGTTGTCATTTTTTTCTGTCCTTTACCAGCACTATCTTCGGCTCTTTCTCGTTGCGCTTGTAGAGCACGAACTTTGTGCCGATGACCTGCACTCCCTCTGCCCTGCACTTCTCGCAAAGCTCGTCGCAGGCTTCGCGCGCGGTGAGCATCGAGTTTTCAAGCACCTTGCCCTTTACAAGCTCACGCGCCTTTAGCGCCGCGGACACGGAGTCGACAACGCTCTCCGTTATCCCGCCCTTGCCTATCTGGATTATCGTGTCTATGCTCATCGCCATGCCCCTGAGCTGGGCTCTCTGTTTACTTGTTATCGCCATTATAATACCTCTTCAGTTCCTCGGCAAAGGCTCTCAGCGCCTTGCCTCTGTGGGATATCGCGTTCTTTTCATCTGCCGTCAGCTCCGCCATGCCGCGCTCCACCGCGTCGGGCTTGAACACCGGGTCATAGCCGAAGCCGCCGCTGCCTTTCGGGCCGTGCATTATCTCGCCCTCGCACTCGCCGCGTGCGCGCAGCACCGTGCCGTCCGGCATCGTGCAGCATATGCAGCACACGAAGCGCGCGCTGCGGTTCTTCTCTTCGCCGAGCTTATTCAGCAGGTAGTTGTATCTGTCCGCGTCGGACGCGTCGTGTCCGGGGCCGTAGCGCGCCGAGTATATCCCCGGCTCACCGTTCAGCGCGTCGACCACAAGACCCGAATCGTCCGCGACCGCCGCGCAGCCGAGCGCGTCGGTAACGGCCTTGGCCTTGAGATAGGCGTTCTCCTCAAAGGTCGTGCCCGTCTCCTCGACGTCGAGCTGCAGCCCCGCCTCGCTCTGGCTGAGAAGCTCTATGTCCATGCCCTCGACAAGCTGCCTGAATTCACGCAGCTTGTTTTTGTTGTTGCTTGCAAGTATAAGTCTCATTTGAACAGCGCCTCCACGAAGTTTTTCCCGTCAAACGGGATGAGGTCGTCCACCTTTTCGCCGACGCCGACGTACTTGACCGGCAGCTTCAGCTCCTGCGCTATCGCAAAGACTATGCCGCCCTTGGCCGTGCCGTCAAGCTTCGTGAGCACTATGCCCGTGAGCCCCGCCGTGTCGAGAAACTGCTTTGCCTGTATGAGTCCGTTCTGCCCCGTCGTCGCGTCGAGCACCATCAGCGTCTCAACGTCCGCGCCGGGAAGCTCGCGGTCGATGATGCGGCGCATCTTTGAAAGCTCGTTCATGAGGTTCTGTTTGTTGTGCAGCCGCCCCGCCGTGTCGATTATTATGACGTCCGCGCCTCTTGCCTTGCCCGCGCATATGCCGTCGTATACGACCGCCGCAGGGTCGCTGCCCTCCTCGTGACGCACAATGTCCGCACCCGTGCGCTCTGCCCATATGCCGAGCTGTTCGGCAGCGGCAGCGCGGAAGGTATCGCCCGCGCACAGCAGCACCTTCTTGCCCTCAGCCATCAGCATGGCGGCAAGCTTTCCTATCGTCGTCGTCTTGCCGACGCCGTTTACGCCCACCATCAGTATGACCGACGGCTTGGTCGTGAGCTTCAGGCTGTTGTCGCCCGTTTCGAGGTACTGCATCAGTATCTCCATCAGGCATTCCTTTGCCTTGTAGCCCTTGGTTATGTTGCGGTCAAAGCACAGCAGGCGCATCTTTTCGATGACCTTGTCGGTCGTCTCCGCGCCGATGTCGGACATGACGAGCAGATCCTCCAGCTCCTCATAAAAATCGTCGCTCTCGAATTTGTAGTTTTTGAAGAGCTCTTCAAGCTCCTCCATATTCGTGCGGGTCTTTGTGAGTCCCGAAAAAATCTTGTCAAAGAATCCCATGCCTTGACCTCCTGTATAATTTACTGCGTTATAGTTTTCTGCGCGTCCTCAAGGTCGAGCTCGATAACGGTCGATACGCCCTTTTCCTGCATCGTCACGCCGTAGAGCATATCTGCCTCTTCCATCGTGCCGCGGCGGTGCGTGATGACAAGGAACTGCGTCTTGTCGGACATGCGGCGCATATACTCAGCGTAGCGCGTGACGTTCGCCTCGTCGAGTGCCGCCTCTATCTCGTCCATTACGCAGAACGGCGTGGGGCGCACCTTGAGTATCGCGAAGTACAGCGCTATCGCGACGAACGCCATCTCTCCGCCGGAGAGCAGACTCAGGTTTGTCAGCGCCTTTCCCGGCGGCTGCACCTTTATCTCTATCCCGCAGTTGAGCACGTCGTTTTCGTCCTCAAGCCTGAGCGCGGCCTTGCCGCCGCCGAAGAGCTCAAGGAAGGTCTGGCGGAAGCACTCGTCTATCTCCTTGAAGCGCCCGACGAAGACCTCCTCCATCTGGCTCGTGATCTCCTTGATGATGCCGACAAGCTCGCTCTTCGCCTTTGTCACGTCGTCGCGCTGTCCGCTGAGGAAGCCGTAGCGCTCGCTGACTCTGTCGTATTCCTCTATCGCGCCGAGGTTCGGCGTACCGAGGGCGTTTATCTGACGGCGCAGCTCGCCGATGAGCTTGTTCGCCTTCGGCAGGCTCTCCACCGGCTGGCGCATCGCCTGCGCCGCAGTATGGCTCAGCTCATAGTTTTCCCAGAGCTTGTCCATTATCTGCTTTTCTTCCATGTCGGCGGCAAGCTTCTTCTGCTCTATCCTCGCAACCTTGCGTTCGAGGTCAAGAATGTCGCCGTTTCGCTCCTGCGCCTCTTTGTCGGCGCGGGTGCGCTTGCCCTCAAGCTCCATCTTGCTGCGGCTTATCTCTGCGATCTCGTCCTTGATGGCCTTGGCCTTCTCGTTTATCGCGGCGATCTCCGCTTCCTTTTCTTTAAGCCGCTCGTTGAAACTGTCTATCTTCCTCTGGTAGGCGTCCACCGCCTCGCGCCGCGCCTGACTGTCGCCTGTAAGGCTTTCGAGCAGCAGCTTCAACTGCGCCGATGAGCTTTCCACTGCGCGCTTTTCCGCTTCGAGTGAAGAGAGCCGGCTCTTTATCTCCGCCTGCTCCTCCAGCTTCATGTCAAGCTGGTAGCGCACTGCGGCAAGGTCAGTCTTCGCCCGCTCAAGCTGCTGGGTATAGCTCTTCTCGTTTTCGGCGAGCTTTTCGCGCTGTTTTCTGAGCTTTTCCAGCTCGTTTGCGCGGGAGATTATGCCCGTGCCCTTTGCGCTGCTGCCGCCGGTCATTGAGCCGCCGGCGTTTATCAGCTGTCCGTCGAGCGTCACGATGCGCAGGCGGTTGCCGTTATTCTTCGATATCCTTATCGCGTCGGTCATCGCTTCGGCAATGACCGTGCGTCCGAGGAGATTTTCAAAAATGTCCTTATATTTCGCGTCATACTGCGCAAGCTCCGATGCGATCCCGACAAAGCCGGAGTCGTTCACCGGCGCGTCGCGCATCACGCTTCCGCGGATCGTGTCCACCGGGAGAAATGTCGCGCGGCCTGAATCGTACTTCTTCAGCAGCTCTATTGCGCGGCGGCCGTCGTTCTGCGTGTCGACGACGATGTTCTGCCCCGCCGCGCCGAGAGCAGTCTCGATAGCGAGGGCGAATTCGTCCTCCGCGCGGATGAGGTTTGCCACCGGTGCATGGATGCCCTTGAGGTTCCCGCGCCCAGCTTCGCGCATGACGGTCTTGACGGCCTTGGAGTAGCCCTCATAGTCCTTCTCCATTTCGGAGAGCATCGCGATGCGCGAATCCATTGACCGTGCTTCGACTGATATTTTGTTAACCCTATCGCTGAGCTGGGCGACGCTGCTCTCTCTTCCGCCGAGCTTCATGCGGCAGCCCTCGACCATGTTTGAGTTCGCGGTGAGCTCTTCGCGCACCGTGGTCAGCTCCTGGTCAATTTCGGCCATGCGGCCAAGGCTCTCGTCAATGCTCTGCTGCACGCCGCGCACGCGGTTTTCCTGCTCGGCAATGTCGCCGAGCATTCGATCCATGCTCTCCTTGCTGCTCTTTACGTCCGCGCGCAGCACAGCCGCCATGCTCTCGCACTGAGCCGCCTGACCCTCCGCCGCGGAGAGCCGTTCGCGCGCCTGCTCGGACTCGATGTCTTTGCGGTGCATACGCTCGCTGATGCTTCCGGATGAGGCATAGAGTGCCTGCAATTCATCCTTTGCCTGTTCAAGGCTTTTCTTCGTCTGCTCATACTCGGTGTTGACAAGCTCCGACTGCTCATGCAGCTTATCGAGCGTCGCCATCCATGCTGAGACTTCCTGCACCTTGAGCTCATCGCGCAGTTTAAGGTACTGCTTTGCCGTCTCCGCCTGCTTTTTCAGCGGGCCGACCTGCATTTCCAGCTCCTCTATCTTGTCATTTATGCGCAGGAGGTTTTCTTCCGTCTTTTCAAGCTTGCGCTCCGCTTCCTCTTTTCTGTAACGGTAGCGTGAGATACCGGCGGCTTCCTCAAAGACCTCGCGCCGGTCGGTCGAGCGGCTCGAAACTATCTCGCCTATCCTGCCCTGACCGATGATGGAATACCCGTCGCGCCCAAGGCCGGTGTCCATGAGGAGGTTGTTGATATCCTTGAGACGCACGGATTCGCGGTTGATGTAGTATTCGCTCTCGCCGCTGCGGTAATAGCGGCGGGTCAGCATTATCTCGCTGCTGTCGGAATCGAAGATGTGCCCTGAGTTATCGATGATGAGCGAGACCTGCGCATAGCCGAGAGCGCCGCGCTTTTCGGTGCCGCCGAAGATAACGTCCTCCATCTTGCTGCCGCGCAGCGCCTTGGAGCGTTGCTCACCCATGACCCAGAGTATGGCGTCGGATATATTGGATTTGCCGGAGCCGTTCGGCCCGACGATCGCGGTTATATTCTTTTCAAAGGTAAGGCGGGTCTTGTCCGGGAAGGACTTGAACCCTTGAATTTCCAGTGCTTTTAAATACAAACCAAAGTCCCCGTTCAATCAATACGTAGTAATCATGTTATTATATTACATTTCACGCGGCATTTCAATGTCGAGTATTTGAATTTCTTGCCCGGAAAGCTCCGCCTTTTCGGTTATTCTGATGTTTTTCAGGCCGAATTCCGCTGTCAGCGCCATGGTATTGCAGCGGTGCTGCCCCGCCATCTGCGAGGCTTTGCCCCGGCCGACGGCAAGCGTCACTGCGCTGCCCGGCGTGATGCCGCGCAGCAGTTCCCGCGCCTTCTGCAGCATGATGCGCGAGCGCACCAGCTCTCCGAGCGCCGGGTGATACGCACCGCCTACAGCGTCGCCGCCGGAGAGGTCGTCCGTCGGGTTCAGACCGAGGCGGATGATCGGTATGCCCGCCGCTTCAAACAGCGGTACGAGCTGCGCGCAGATGCTGACCGCGTCCTCGACCGTGTGCTCGGCGTACTTCCCCGCTCTCCACATGTCGTAAAGCGCGGTATCGCGGACTATGACCGTCGGGTAAATGCGCACGCCGTCAGGTTCGAGGGCGATTATTTTCTTCGCCGTCTCAACATCCTTCTCCGCCGTGTCCCCAGGCAGCCCCGTCATCATCTGGAGAATGAGCCTGAAGCCCGCGGCTTTTATGAGCTTCGATGCGCGCTCCACATCCTCCGCCGTGTGCCCGCGCGCCGAGCGGCGCAGCACTTCCGCGTCCATCGACTGCGCGCCTAGCTCGACCGTCTCAACGCCGTATCGGTGCAGGCGCTCCAGCACCGTCTCATCTATCGCGTCGGGGCGGGTGGAAAGGCGGATGGCGTTTATCTCCCCGCGGTCAAGATAGGTCTTTGCAGCGCCCAAAAGCGCCTCCTGCTCCGCCGCCGGGATGGCCGTGAAGCTGCCCCCATAAAACGCCAGTTGCCGCTTTCCTCCCTTGGGGAGAAAGGCGGCTGCGTTCTCTATTTCGTCTGTAACGGTCTGCGGCGTCGCAGGCTCCAGCTGCCCGGAGATGCGGTTCTGGTTGCAGAACACGCAGTTGTGCGGGCAGCCGAGATGCGGCACGAAAACCGGGATTATGCTCTCTCTGGCGCTCACTTCTTCAGTGCCTCCAACGCCTTGCAGGCGGCCATCTGCTCGGCCTCCTTCTTTGACCTGCCGCTGCCCTCGCCGGTAGGCACGCCGTTTATGAGCACGCGGAAGGTGAAGAGCTTGTTGTGATCCGGGCCGGATTCGCCGATAAGCTCATAGCTGATGACCTGATTGCTGCGGCGCTGTACAAGCTCCTGAAGCTCGGTCTTATAATCGGCGATGTGGTGCGCTTCGCCAAGCTCTGCCCCGGCGAGGACATTTGCCATGATGAAGCGGCGCGCTTCGTCGATACCGGAATCGAGATAGAGCGCGGCGATTATCGACTCGACCATATCCGCGAGGATCGACGGGCGCTCACGTCCGCCGGTGTGCTCCTCGCCGCGGCCAAGGCGCATATACTTGCCCAGACCGAGTGCGAGCGCGGCTTTATGCAGGCTCCCCTCGCACACGAGCTCCGCGCGCAGGCGGGTCATCCGACCCTCAGGCAGGCTCGGCTTATGCGAATAGAGAAACTCCGCCGTCACATAGCCGAGAATGGAGTCGCCAAGGAACTCAAGGCGCTCATAGCTCTGGCTTGGAGTGCTGTGGCGCTCGTTGGCGTATGAGCTGTGCGTGAGCGCGGTGACGAGCAGGCCGCGGTTTTTGAAGCGGTAGCCGATCTTCTCTTCAAGTTTATCCATTACTGTTCAGCCTTCAGTTTCATATATTCGATATTGGCCTTGATATCGTCGATGACTCCGGCGTCGACAAAGGTCATGGCCTGACGCACCGCGGCAAAGATGCAGGCCGCATTCGAGGAGCCGTGCGCCTTTATGACGGGCTTGGAGATGCCGACGAGCGCCGTGCCGCCGACCTCGTTTACATCCATCGACTTTTTCATTATGCCGAGATCCTTCTTCAGAACGGCGGCGGCGAGCTTGTTCTTCGTGCTCTTATAGAACACGCCCTTGAGGGACTTCATCATGTACTTGATGACGCCCTCGGTGCTCTTGAGAAGCACGTTTCCGGTGAAGCCGTCGGTCACGACGACGTCTGCCGTGCCGTTAAACACGCCTGTGCCCTCAACATTGCCGATGAAGTTTATCCTGCCCTCTTCGTCTGCGTTTTTCAGCAGGGCAAAGGCCTGATGCTGGAGCTCTCCGCCCTTTGTATCCTCGGTGCCGACGTTCAGAAGCCCGACGCGCGGGTTCTCGCAGCCCATCATCTTCTTTGCATAGAAGCTGCCCATATAGGCAAACTGGAGGAGATACTCGGCGGTACACTCGACGTTCGCGCCGCAGTCGATGAGCATGACACCGCGCTCCCCGGCCGGGAGAACGGGAGCCATCGCAGCACGGCGGATGCCGTTGATGCGCTTGACGATAAGCGTTGCCCCGGTGAGGAGCGCGCCGGTCGACCCGGCGGAGACGACTGCGTCGCCCTTACCGTCACGCAGGAGGTTCAGCGCAACGGTCATTGAAGAGTCCTTCTTGCGGCGGGTGGCAGTGCTGGGGTCGTCCTCCATGGTGACGACCTCGCGCGCGTCGACTATCTCAAGCTCGCCCTCCGCGCAGCCCTCTTTCTCAAGGCAGGCCTTCACATCCTCGATGCGGCCGACAAGGCAGACCTCCACGCCGAGCTCACGCTTTGCGCGCACAGCGCCCTTTACGATCTCCTCAGGGGCGTTGTCGCCGCCCATTGCGTCAATGATTATCTTCACAGTGAAAAACCTCCTTAGCCTTAAGGCTCTCTATGATCTCAAGGGAACGCTTGGATATCTCGGCGTTCTTGTTTCTCTTTCCTTTCACCCTGTAGCCAAGGGGACTGATGATGCCGAAGTTCACGTTCATCGGCTGGAAATCGCCGACGCTGCCGCCGGAGACGTACAGGCTCAGCGCGCCTATCGCCGTCTCCTGCGGGAAATCAACCGGCTCCATGCCGAGTACGCGCGCCGCCGTCTCAATGCCGACGAGCATGCCAGAGGCTGCGGACTCCACATAGCCCTCGACGCCGGTCATCTGCCCGGCAAAGCTGATGCGCCCGTCCGTGCGCAGGCGGTAATACCGGTCAAGCAGCTTCGGGCTGTTGAGATATGTATTGCGGTGCATGACGCCGTAGCGCACGAACTCCGCGTTTTTGAGCGCAGGGATCATGGAGAACACACGCTTCTGCTCGCCCCATGTCAGGTGCGTCTGGAAGCCGACGATGTTATAGATAGTGCCGTCGGCATTGTCGCGCCGGAGCTGGACGACGGCATAGTTTTCTCTCCCCGTGCGCGGGTCGATAAGCCCGACGGGCTTCAATGGGCCGTAGCGCAGGGTGTCCACCCCGCGGCGCGCCATGACCTCGACCGGCATGCAGCCCTCGAACACGCCGCCGTCGTCAAAGCCGTGTACCTCCGCTTCCTTCGCGTGAACCAGCTCCTCGACGAAGGCGAGATACTCGTCCTTGTCCATCGGACAGTTCACATAGTCTGCCGTCCCCTTGTCGTAGCGTGAGGCGAAGAACGCGGAATCCATGTCCACACTCTCAAGCGTCACGATAGGGGCGACGGCGTCATAGAAATGCAGGTCGCTGTCCGGACATAATGCGGCTATCCTCTCGGCGATAGCGTCACTCGACAGGGGGCCGGTCGCGATGACGACCTCGCCCTCCGGGATCTCCGTCGCCTCGGCGCTCACGACCTCGACGTTCGGCAGACTCTTTAATTTATCGGTGATGTATTTTGAAAAGCCCTCGCGGTCGACCGCCAGTGCGCCGCCCGCGGCGACCTTATTGGCGTCCGCGCTCTCCATGATGAGAGAGCCCATCGCGCGCATCTCGGCCTTGAGGAGGCCAACGGCATTGGTGAGCTCATCGCTGCGCAGAGAGTTTGAGCAGACAAGCTCCGCGAAGTTCGGCGAGGTATGCGCCGGGGTCATCTTCACCGGCTTCATCTCTATGAGCTTCACATTTATGCCGCGCTTTGCGAGCTGCCACGCACACTCGCTGCCCGCAAGCCCCGCGCCCAGAACGGTAACCGTTTTCATCTGTTATTCCTCTGTATCCGCACTTTTCTTTGTGCTTGTCTTTTTTGCCGCCGTGGTCTTTTTGGCGGTCGTTTTCTTGGCCGTTGTTTTCGCCGCGGTCTTTTTTGCGGTGGCGGTCTTCTTCGCGGCTGTCTTTTTTGCAGGCTTCTTCTCTTCTTCGCCCTCGGCAGCGGCGGCCTTTTCCGCAGCCTTTGCGGCCTTCTCGGCGGCTGCCTGCGCCTTCTCTTCGGGCGTCTTTTTCTTGAAGGTGCGCTTATCCTCCGGGACAAAGTTCGGGCACTGCTCGTTTATGCAGAAGGACTTGAGCGGCCCTCTGCCGCTGTGCTTGAACATGGTCTTGCCGCAGGCGGGGCAGAAATCCTTGGTGGGAACGTCCCAGGTGATGAAGCCGCAGTCCGTGCCGCGCTCGCAGGCGTAGAACACATAGCCCTTTTTCGAGGTGCGCTTGAGTATCCTGCCGCCGCACTTGGGGCATTTGCCGGGCATCTCGACTACGATTGGCTTTGTAAAGGTACAGTCCGGGAAGCCGGGGCAGGCGAGGAAGTAACCGAAGCGTCCTTTCTTCACGACCATCTGGCGGCCGCAGACGTCGCAGTATTCATCGCTGAGAACGTCCGGGACTTTGAGCTTCACGCCGTCCATGGCCTTTTCGGCTTCATCCATCTCCTTGCTGAAATCCACGTAGAAATCAGCGAGGACGTCGCGCCACTGCGCCTTGCCGTTCTCGATGCCGTCAAGCTCCTCCTCCATCTGATTGGTGAACTTGAGGTCGACGATATCTGCAAAGTGCTCCTTCATGAGCCCGGTAACGACTCTGCCGAGCGGCGTGGGCTTGAGGTACTTGCCCTCTTTTATAACATAGTCATGGGAAGTGATAGTAGATATAGTCGGCGCGTAGGTGGACGGGCGGCCTATGCCCTTTTCCTCCATAGCGCGGATGAGCGTAGCCTCGGTGAATCTTGCGGGCGGCTGGGTGAACTGCTGCTCCGGTATGAGCTTTTCGAGCGCCAGCGCCTGACCCTCGCTCAGGCTCGGCAGGGGATTTGCAAGCTCGCTGCTCTCCTCGTCCTTCGCCTCCTCGTACACGGCGGTGAAGCCCTTGAACTTCATCTCCGAATAGGTCGCGCGGAAGGTATAGCCCGCGGAGGAGACTTCGACGGCGACATTATCATACTTTGCGTTCGCCATCTGGCAGGCAGTGAAGCGCCCCCAGATAAGGCGGTAGAGCCGGTACTGCTCCTGCGTGAGATCCTTGCGCACAAGCTCCGGCGTGAGGTTCACGTCCGTCGGGCGGATGGCCTCATGCGCGTCCTGCGCGCCGGCCTTGGTCTTGAAGTGCCGGGGCGAGCCGGGGTAATACTCAGGGCCGTAGTGCCCGATGATGAAGTCCTTCGCAGCTGCAAGCGCTTCCTCGGAGAGACGGAGGGAGTCGGTACGCATATAGGTGATAAGGCCGATGCTGCCGTGCCCGCTTATCTCAACGCCCTCATAGAGCTGCTGGGCGATGGACATGGTACGGCGCGGGGTCATGCTCAGGCGGCGCGAGGCCTCCTGCTGGAGAGTTGAGGTGATGAACGGGGGTGCGGGCGACTTCTGCTTCTCGCCGCGCTTGACGCCGGAGACGGTAAAGGGCTGCGCCTGAACGGCGTTTATGACCTCATCGACCTCGGCCTTGGATTTGAGCTCCTGCTTCTTATCGCCCTTGCCGTGGAAGCGGGCGGTGAACACGGCGTCCTCCGCGCCGCAGTTGAGGCGTGCGTCGAGCAGCCAGTACTCCTGACTCTGGAAGGCTTCGATCTCCTCCTCGCGGTCAACGACCATGCGCGTGGCAACAGACTGCACGCGTCCTGCGGACAGGCCCTTCTTTATCTTGCGCCAGAGCAGCGGGGAGAGCTCATAGCCGACGATGCGGTCAAGTATGCGCCGCGCCTGCTGGGAATCGACAAGGTTCTGGTCGATGCTGCGCGGGTTTTTGATGCTCTCGGTGACGACCTTTTTGGTGATCTCATTGAAGGTCACGCGCTTGGCCTTTTCATCGTCAAGCCCAAGCAGCTCCTTGAGGTGCCATGATATGGCTTCGCCCTCGCGGTCAGGGTCGGTCGCGAGATAGACGGTCTTTGCTTCCTTGGCTTCCTTCTTGAGCTCGTTGATAAGCTCCTTCTTATCCCGGACGGGGATGTACTGCGGCTCAAAGCCGTGCTCTATATCAACGCCCATCTTGCTCTTGGGCAGATCTCTCAGATGTCCCATCGAGGCCGTGACCTTATAGCCGCTGCCCAGATACTTCTCAATGGTCTTGGCCTTGGCCGGTGACTCGACTATGACCAGATCCTTCGCTTTTGCCATTATTTATCCTCATTTCATTGCCGTATTCAGGCTCACCCTCCGCCCAGGTACGCGGCGGATGTAGCCCTTGATCTCCAGCACCGTCAGCTGTGAGAGCACCTTTGCCGGGCTCAGACCGGTGCGTTCGATCACATCGTCGATGTGTGCCTGCTCACTGCCGATGGCCGTGATTATCTTCAGCTGCTCCTCATTTAACCTGGAGAGTTGTTCTGACAAGTCAATATATCCTTTGGTTATGTTGTTGTCAATCTCTTTTTTTGTCGAAACCGGTGTTTTTTCCTGCTTTGCGGCAGGTTTTACCCGCTCAGGCGGTACGTTTTTCACTTCCGCCGGAACGCTGATACGCCCGCTCGGCTTCACTATTTTGTCCGGAAACAGCGCCTCGAACTCACACATGACGTCCCAGCCGCTCGTCACGGGCTTCGCCCCGTCCTTGATGAGACGGATGGTGCCGACGCTGTTCTCGGCATCGGCATTGCCGGGTACGGCGAATATCTCACGCCCCTGCTCAAGCGCCTCCTGCGCGAAGAGCAGACTTCCGCTGCGCTCAGGCGCTTCGACCACGACGACGCCCTGAGAAAGTCCCGCGCTCACGCGGTTGCGGTCGCGGAAGAAGAACTTCTGCGTGACTGTTCCGGGCGGGTACTCGCTTATGAGTGCGCCGGTCGCGGCAACGTCCCTTTGCAGGCGGTTATCCTCGCCGTGCGGAGTGCCGAGAACGCCGATGCATCTGCCGCCTGCAAGCAGACAGCCCTCAGCCGCGGCGCGGTCAACGCCCTCGGTGAGCCCGGAGACGATAATGCCGCCGCATTTGACGATCTCAAAGGCGAGAGTGCGCGCCATTTTGAGCCCGTAGGGGCTTGCCCTGCGCGTGCCGACGATCGCTATCGCCGGGGTTTCGTCCACGTTAGGGAGACGCCCCTTGACGTACAGCACAGGCGGCGGAGCGTAGGTGTTGCAGAGCCAGCGCGGATAGCGCGCGTCCTGCATGGTGAGGATATCTATCCCCTGCCGGTCACACTCGGAGAGGATATCATCGCAGGCGCTCATGTCCCGCGCTTCGAGCGCCGCCGCGTCGCCGGCGCTCACGCCGTGTACCGTCCTGAACTCACCCTCAGGCGCGAACCACGCGCGCTCGGCATCGCCGTAATGGTCGATAAGCGCGGCCTTTGACGAAGGTCTGACATTGGTCAGGCTCGACAGCCACAGCCAGTATTTTATTGCGGACATCTGCCTCACCTGCCCTTTCGGTTTATCTCACGATCTCCCACATGACTATTGCCGCGGCTATCGCGGCGTTGAAGGATTCGCTGCCCGGCGTCATGGGGATGATGACTTCCCCGTCGCACAGGCTCAGAAGCTCCGCGCTCAGTCCCCTGCCCTCGCTGCCGATGGCGACGACGGCGTTTTTGAGCTCCGCCTTGCGTATATCCGCCGCGCGCTCTGAGAGCGCCGCGCCGTATAGCTTCATGCCGCGGCTGTGGATATATTCCGCAGCAGCAGCTATGTCCATGCGGACGATATTTTCCCGGAAAATGGCGCCCATTGTGGCACGGGCGGTCTTGGGGCTGTAAACATCCGCGCAGGCGCCGCAGAGGATCACAGTGTCAAAGCCCAGCGCCGCCGCCGTGCGTATGACGGTTCCGACATTGCCGGGGTCCTGCACGTTTTCAAGCAGGACGGCGCGGCGCATTTCCGCGTTATGCCCCTCAGGCATTGCGAGCGTGAACACAGGGCCGGGGCTGTTTTTCATCGGGGAAGCGTAATCGAAAAGCTCCGCCGGGGCGATGTACTGCTTCGCGCCGTCCAGTCCCGGAAGCGCCTCCGCCGCGTCCTTCCACAGCACCGACTGCACCCGTGCTCCCTTATCCAGCGCTTCGGCGAGCAGCTTCATCCCGTCGCAGAGATACTCCGCGCAGGCATAGCGGTACTCCGCATCCGACGCGAGCGCGCGCAGATGGGCGATATATTTGTTTTTCCTTGAGCTTATTCGTTCCGCGTCCATTGAAACCGCCTGTTTATTATTATAGTAGGCTCTATATTAATACAGCTTTTTGAATTAATCAAGAGTATATTGGCTTATAAATTCAGGCGGCACATAACGTGCCGCCTGAAAAGCGATCATTTTATACCCTGCTGCTTGCACCAGATGCTCATGACGAGCTTCACGGGCAGGAGCTTGACGAGACGCACCTGACGGCGCACGGGGTGGCCGAGGATGGAGACGAGCTTTTTCTTTCCGAGATCCTTCATGGCCTGCGCGGCGACCTCATCGGGGCCGTACCACTTGTCGACATAGCGGATATACTTATCGTGCTGCGCGGTCTGCTGGAACTCCGTCTTTATCCAGCCGGGGCAGACGCACATGACGTGGATGCCCTGCGCTCGCAGCTCACGCCACAGCGCGCGGGAGAGGCTGAGGACATAGCTCTTGCTCGCGCCGTACACCGCCTGATACGGCACGGGCTGCCACGCGGAGTTCGAGCCCATGTTGACGATGCTGCTGCCGGAGGTCATATACGGCAGGCTCACATGGCACATGGCCGTGAGCGCAAGGGAGTTGAGCCGTGCGCTCGCGAGGAGTTTGTCAAGCTCCTTCTCCTCAAAGGGGCCGAACACACCGCAGCCTGCGGCGTTCACAAGGATGCTTATCTGCGGCTGCTCCTTTTCGAGCAGCGCCTTATATTCCTCGATGCTGCCGAGGTCGGCAAGATCGAGCGCGATGGGGCGGATGGGGTTGCGGCACTTTGCGGCAAGCTCCTCAAGGCGCTCGCGCCGGCGGGCGATGACCCATATCTCATCAAAGCTATCGTACTTATCCACCGCGTAGACAAACTCGCGGCCTATTCCGGCGGACGCGCCGGTTATAACTGCTATCTTCATAATGCTTCCTCCTGTTTCTTCACGATGCGCGCTGCGCGCGGAGTATCTCTACCGCGCGGCGGGCGGCCGCGGCAGCGTCGGGCGTGTAGCTGTCCGCGCCGATATCGTCGCAGAAGCCCTGAGTGATCGGCGCGCCGCCGATCATTATCTTTATCCGGTCATGCAGGCCGCGCGCGTTAACAAGCTCGACCACGCGGCGCATCTCCTGCATCGTCGTCGTCAGCAGCGAGGAGCAGGCGATGATGCCGCAGTCGTTTGCAACGGCGGTATTGACGAACTCCTCCGCCGAGGTGTCCACGCCGAGGTCGATGACCTCTATGCCGCTGCCCTCCATCATGATCTTCACAAGGTTCTTGCCGATATCGTGCATGTCGCCCTTGACCGTGCCGAGGCAGGCGCGGCCTACCGGCTCATTTCCCTCACCGGCCATGAGCGGCTTTAAGCGCTCCATCACAGCGTTCATGCAGCGGGCGGCAATAAGCATCTCCGGAACGAAGGCGCGGTTTGCGGAGAAGGCTTCGCCCAGCCTGTTCATGCCCTGAATGAGCCCGTCGGAGAGGATGGCCGCGGGGGCATAGCCCTCCTTAAGCGCCTCATCGCAGAGCGCGAGCAGCTTTTTCTGCTGCCCCTGTTCGAGCGCCGTGGAGATACGCCCCATGAGGTCGGCAGGCTCGCTTGCCTCCGCCGTCTTCTGCACAGGTGCGGTCTTCGCGCTCTCGGCGGAGCGGCGCGGCACCGGCGGGAGGATGACCGCCGGGACGTGCAGACGCGCGTTATATTCGTCCACAGCCTCGTCAAGGTACTGATCCACGTGCTTGAACACCGTCCCCGGCAGGCCGTAGGTGATGCTGGGGATGAAGTGCCCGCCGGGGCAGCAGCGGCGCAGCGTATCGCGGGCGTAGTCAAGGATCTCCTCAGGCTGCGCATCCGCGCGGTCGATCGCCGCGCCGAAGCCGCCCATGAGCGTGAGCCTGCCGTTCAGGTGCTGCTGCAAAGCGGGGATGTCGTTCTCCGGGAGCGTGCCCTGCCAGACCTGGATGCCGATCTCCGCCATATCGTCCACGATCGGGACAAGGTATGAGTCTGCATGGTGGATGGCGATCACGCCGCGGGAGCGGATATAGCCGTAGAAGCGGCGGTAGGGCTCCTTGAAGAACTCGCGCCACATATCCGGCTTCATGAACAGGGCGTTCTTCGTGCCCCAGTCGTCATGCGAGAAAATAACGTCCGGCTTCAGCCCGTCGATAAGGCGGCGGACATAGTCAAGGCGGTACTCGGTGATGGTCTCTATAAGCGCGTGCATCTCGTCCGGGTGTTCGTACAGGTTTGTGAGCGTGTCCTCAAAGCCCATGAGGAAATGGCACTGCTCAAATATGCCCGTACCCATGAACCCGGCAAGGAGCCTGCCCTCAGCCTCGGCGAGCGCGGCGTGTCTCCGGCATGCGTCCCACCCGGCGGCGCAGGCGGCGTCAAGATCCGGAGCGTGGACAGTCTCTCTCCAGCGCGTGATATCCGGGCAGACGGTCACGCCCTCGCCATGCACGGGCATGGGGCCGGGCGCATCCTGCGGGAAGCTGATGGTCGTCCCCCACCGGTCAACGCTGACCGTGCCGCGCTTGCGGTTGCCGCGCAGGTAGGTGTTGATAGGGTCATCCAGACACATGTGCAGCGCCTCATACTGCTTCAGCTGGCGCTCCGGCTGGCCGTCGGGCTTGATAAGCTCAAGGAATATCTCTTTCGGTACGGACATTATAATGCCTCCTTCAATAAAGAACACATGAGGTGTAGGTCAGGGTGCGCGGGCCGTAATTATACTTAAGCCCCGACTTTGTGCAGACGTCGCTGACAAAGAGCCCATAGGCCTCCATCGACGACAAACGCCTGTCAGGGTACCGGCAGGGGCGGTCAGGGTAGGTGCAAGTCCTGCACAGCGTACACGTCCCGGCGGTGAGCGGCAGGCAGTCTGGGTACAGGAGCCGCGCCTGACGTGCAAAGTCTGCAAAGCGGCGCTTATGCTCCTCGGTGAGCTTCGTTATGCCCTGATAGTCAAACTCATCCTCAAGCTCCGCCGTGCTCTGCACGAGGATACCCTCCGAGTATTTTTCGATGCGCGAGCGCGCAAGTTCAAGCGTTCCGCAGCCGGGCGGACACGCCCAGCTTCTGCCGTACCTGCCGCAGCGATCGGCCTCGCACATGGCGCGCACCTCCTCCAGCGGAGTCAGCGCTGACATATTCACCGGCGCGGCGGCAGTGAAGCCAAGCTCCCGGCTCAGGGTAAACAGCTCCGTCATACGTAATGCCTCTTGACAGTTAAATCGGTTTCCGCGTAAAATAACTTAACAGCTATTTTTATATTATATTGGCGGGTGAAGCGCGTGTCAAGCATTCAGATCATACAGGGCGGCAGAGCTGCGGCCATTTCTGTGCAGCCGGGCGAGAACATGCTCTCCGCGCTTCGGCGTGCGGGGTACTCTATTCCCGCTGCCTGCGGCGGCAAAGGGCGCTGCGGCAAATGCCGCGTGCCGGTGAACGGCGTTATGCGCCTCGCCTGCAAAACTATACCGCAGGCTGGCGACACGGTCGAGCTGCCCATCACATCTGGAGGCGTTGTGCTCACGAGCACCGGCGCGCTGCCGAAGGCGCAGCCGGGCAGGACGGGGCTTGCCGCGGCGGTCGACCTCGGCACGACGACCGCGGCGCTGCGGCTGTTCGACCGCGCGTCGGGAGCGATGCTCGCCGAGGCGCAGGGCTGGAACCGTCAGGCTCCTTATGGGGCTGACGTTATCAGCCGCATACAGTATACGCTTGAAAACCCTGACGGGCTTGCGGAGCTTTCCCGGTGCATCCGCGGGCAGATCACGGAGCTTCTCCGTCAGGCGCTGAGTGACGCCGGGCGCAGCAAAAACGAGCTGCGGGAGCTGGTGCTCGTGGGGAATACGGTCATGCAGTATATATTTGACGGCAGGCCGGTCGGCTCCATAGCCCGCGCGCCGTTTAAGCCGGAGACGCTTTTTGAAGACACCCTCGGCACGGAGCTTGACGGCATCCCCGTGCGTCTCGCGCCCTGCGTGGCAGGCTACGTCGGCGGGGACATCACCGCGGGGCTACTCGCCGCAGGAATGGCGGAGCGCCCCGGCGAGCGGCTGTTTCTCGATATCGGTACAAACGGCGAGATGGCGCTCGGCGGCAGCGGCGGTATCCTCTGCTGCGCCGTGGCCTCAGGCCCGGCGTTCGAGGGTGCGGGCATAAGCTGCGGCATGCCCGGCATCACGGGGGCTGTGAGCCACGTTGTCTATGACCGCGGCTTCCTGCTCGACGTGATAGGCGGCGGCGAAGCTGCCGGGCTGTGCGGCTCCGGGCTTGTCGATCTGGCGGCAGTGCTGCTGGAGCACGGAGTGATAGCCCCCGGCGGGCGGCTCCTTCCCCCGAATGAGGCACCGGAGCATATGCGGCGCTATCTGACGCAGGACGAAAACGGGAACGGCCTGTTCCACCTGACGCAGCAGGTGTCCCTTTCAGCCGCGGACGCGCGCAATCTGCAGCTTGCCAAGGCTGCGGTCGCGGGCGGCATCCGCGTGCTGCTGGAGCAGCGGCAAATCACAGTGTCTGAGCTTGAGAGCGTGGAGATCGCGGGCGGCTTCGGAAATTATCTGAGTCCCGAAAGCGCCGTGCGGATAGGGATGCTGCCAAAGGAAACGCTCGGCAGGCTCCGCGTCATGGGCAACACCGCCCTTGCGGGGGCGTCCATGCTCGCGCTGGACAGTGCGAACTGGGAACGGCTGCGGGGCATACCGGCAAAGTGCCGGTACATAGAGCTATCCGGCAGGGACGATTTTGCTAACGCTTTTACGGAGAATCTGACTTTCTGATACACTGATACACGGAGGACAATAAAATGGAAATGCGCTTTCCTATTATTCTTGACGGCGCGACCGGTACGCAGCTGCAGAAGCGCGGCTTCACCGGCGACATGAGCGCCGAGCAGTGGGTGCTCGAACACCCGGAGAGCATCCTTGATATCCAGCGCGCATACGTTGCGGCAGGCTCGAAGATACTGTACTCCCCCACCTTTGGCGCGAACCGCCAGAAGCTCGAAGACAGGAAGATATTCAACCGCACGGCGCAGATGAACCGTGAGCTTGCATCGCTCTCCAGGCAGGCGGCGGACGGCCGCGCGTGGGTCGCAGGAGACATTGCGCCGACGGGGCGTTTCCTCGCGCCGCTTGGCGACGCCGCGTTTGAGGAGCTTGTGGATATATACACCGAACAGGCCGCAGGGCTTGAGCAGGCGGGGGTCGACCTTTTCGTGATAGAGACGATGATGACCCTGTCGGATGCACGCGCGGCGGTGCTCGCGGTACGCAGCGTAAGCGACAAGCCCATCTTCGTCACCTTTACCTGCGACGAGAGCGGCAGGAGCCTGACGGGCACGGACATGGCTGCGGCGCTGACCGTGATGCAGGGCATGGGCGTGAGCGCCTTCGGGCTCAACTGCTCCACAGGGCCGGACAAGATGCTGCTCCAGCTCCAGCGGCTGCACCGCTATGCGCGCATCCCGCTCATCGCAAAGCCGAACGCGGGCATGCCGCAGGTCGTCGGCGGAAAAACCGTATACGACTGCCCACCGGAGCACTTCGCTTCATACGTTCCGGAAATGCTCAAGGCCGGGGTCGCGGTGTTCGGCGGCTGCTGCGGCACGGATGAGGGGCATATCGCCGCGCTGCGCGCGGCGCTCGACGGCGCACCGTATAACCGCCCCGCCCCGGAGTTTACAGACCTGCTCCCGGCGGCAACGGAAAAGGACGCGGTGTACCTCCCAACTGACGCGGGGCACGGCGCGGTCATAACGGCAGGCGGCAATACCGAAGCCGCGATAGAGGAAGCGCTTGCGGACGAGTGGCCGACTGTGGCATTCGGGCTGAACGACTGGGCGGACGTCGACGCGCTGGCGGACTATCAGTACATGCTGCGAAAGCCGCTGTGCCTTGTCAGCGGCGACGCGGAGCTGCTGGAGGCCGGGCTGCGCGTCTATCAGGGACGCGCGCTGTACGAGGGCAGTCTTTCGGACGAAGCTCTCGCCCCGCTTCAGGACAAATACGGACTCATCATATAACATATAAAATCAAAAATTTATGGAGGTGCCGATCTGATGGGAACGACTAATGAACAGGCCAAGCTCACCAAGCTGTGGGAGCTGTGGGAAGCAGGGAAAATCGACTCACCCTTAGCGGAGCTGATGACCTACCAAGCCGAAATAAATAACGGAGGGCACGACCAATATTTTCTCAATGTGGGGAACAAAGGCAGTCTGTCTGAGGAAATGGCTGCTTTGGAATCGGTTCTTTCCGCGAAGCTGAAGCGCAATCTGAAAAAGGCACACAAAGCATATCTGGCTCTTGAAGAAGACGAAGACGATGAAAAGGCCGAGGAGACTCTGGAGCAGTGCGACGATGTGTTCTATGAAAACGAAGAGGACATCAACCGCATTCTGAGAGAGTACGCCGAAAAGCTCGAACTCTGATTTCAAACTAAAACGCACCTCCGCATGCAGGACATACGGAGGTGCGTTTGTCTTATGATCGTCCCGTCTGATGGTCGGGGCGGTTTTGTTATTTGGGGATATGCGTCAGCTCTCGGTGACAAACTCGTCCTCACCGGTGACCTTCTTCTCGAACTTCGCCATGAAGAACGGGGAGAAAATACCGGCGATGCTGAGGATGATGAGCACCCAGCTCACGGGGGAGGTGAACAGGCAGCCTATATCGCCGCCGCTGACGCGCAGCGCGCCGCGCAGACCCTTTTCGCTGATGGGGCCGAGAATGAGCGCGAGGACGACTGCCGCCGTGTTCAGATCAAACTTGCGCATCAGGTAGCCAAGGCCGCCGAAGATGAGCATGACGACAACGTCGCTCAGGTTGCGGTGGATGGCGTAGGAGCCGACAAAGCACAGGACTGTGACCGCCGGGATAAGGATAGCATCAGACAGGCGGGATATCTGCGCAAAGCCGCGGCAGCCGAGCATACCGATAGCCAGCATGAAGAACTGCACGAGCACAAAGCCCGCAAAGAAGGTATAAGTCATGGGAGCGTACTTGGTGAACAGCTCCGGCCCCGGAGCAAGCCCCTGAATAACAAGGCCGCCCATGAGAACTGCCGTGACGGATTCGCCGGGGATGCCGAGGGTCAGCATCGGGATAAGAGAACCGCCGGTGACGGCGTTGTTCGCGGCTTCGGAGCCGCAGACGCCTTCGATAGCGCCGTGGCCGAAGTCCTCTTTATGCTTGGAGAACTGCTTTGCGCTGTTGTAGCCCATGAAGCAGGCAATGGATGCGCCCGCGCCGGGCAGGATGCCGATGATGTTGCCGATGATCCAGGAGCGGATGACCGTGGGCATGAGGAACTTTTTCTCTTCCTTGGTCAGCGCTATCTTATCGGTGAACTTTGCGGCCTTGGCGCGCTGCTTTATCGCCTTCTCGGCGAGAATGAACACCTGAGACATCGAGAACAGACCGATCAGGGCGCAGGTGACGTTGATGCCCTCGGCGAGGAAGGCCTGACCGAACATGAAGCGCTTTGTGCCGTCGATGGGGTCAAGGCCGATGGTGGAAATGAGCAAACCCAGCGCGCCGGACATGAGTCCCTTGACCATGGATTTGCTGGAAACACCCGCGATGATGGTAAGGCCGAAGATGCCGAGCCAGAACTTCTCCGCCGACATGAACTTCAGCGCGAGCTGAGCCAGCAGCGGGGA
>CAKTPR010000015.1 GCA_934591725.1 uncultured Oscillospiraceae bacterium | reverse complement strand
GAGGTTCGAGCGCTCGAAAGCGTCGGGATTGGAATCAATGAATGAGAGTATAACGGCCTTGTCGCGCGCCTCCTGCTCACAGCAGGGACGGTATTTTTCTATCGCTTCGCGTATGTCCATAGTGTGTCACCTATTTGAGGCTCTCCAGATAATTTTCAATATCAAAGCTTTCGGTCTTCTCATCCTTGCGCAGATACAGCGGATGGTGAGGGTGCCCCTTTGCCGAGCGCTTGCCGGCACAGAGCCAGTGCGCGCCGTATTCCTCGCCGATACGCACCATGTCGCGCACACAGCCGGGGAGGTAAGGGCGCTTCTCAATGATCGTACCCCATGCCGCCCATATTGCCGGGGAAATACCGTAAGCGACGTTTGAGAGAATATAGCGGAAGGCCGCCATGTTCTCCTCGTGCAGCTGCCGGTTAAGCTCCCTGTCCATGTCGTCCGGGCGCGTCGCGCGCTGGGCGTAGACGTTGAACATTATCCAGCTGTCAAAGCCGTTGCCGTCGGCTATGCGGGAGACGGACTTTAGAGTGTTGTCGAGATTGTCAGGCTCCGCAGTCGAGGGATTGATGCCGATGCAGATCAGGGGATTCTCCCCGCGTGTGCCGAGTATGTATCGGTATTCCGTGTAGAAGTCCGGGACGTATATCCACCGGCTGACGTCATATTCACCGCTGCGCCCGGAGAGGGTGAGCGCGTCGGAGAAAGAAAGAATATCTATTGTCTGGCTTGCGCCGCTCGGTATGTGCATGCTGCCGCTCCTATCCTAAAATGTACACCCAGACGGGCAGAGAGACCATGCTCAGCGCGGTCGTGACAAGCACGGCATTTGAGGAAAATGCCGCGTCATAATCATTCTGCAGCGCAAGGATGGACACGACCACCGCGCTCGGACAGGCCGCGATTATCGTGCAGGTCGCCACGAGCATTGCGTCCGTGCTCAGTAAGCCGACGATGAACCATACCGCAGCCGGTACGATTACAAGACGCATCAGGCCTATCAGATACACATAGCGCTCCTTGAAGCCGTCGGCGATCTTCACACCGCCGAGCGTCGCGCCGATGACGATCATGGACGCGGGCATCGTCGCGCTCGCGGTGGTGCTGATAAGCTCCCGGAGAATATAGGGAAGCTGAATGTCGAAAATGAAGATCAAGAGCGCCGCAAGCGTCGCGAAGAGCGGCACGGTAAACACGTCTTTTATCTTAAAGGCTGCGCCGCCGCCAAGAGCCTTTCCGCTCCTGAGGCGCCAGACCCCGTAGCTGTATAAAAGCAGGTTATAGGGAATGCAGCTGAGCGCGCAGTAGAGCACGGCGGTCGCGCCGTACAGCGCTTCGGCGATGGGCAGGCCGATGAAAATATTGTTCATCACGCTGATGAGCAGCTCGAACACCGGGGTGTTTTCGCGCCCCTTGAAGAAAACGCGGGCGACGAGCGCACCGAAGGCGTAGGATATCAGCATGACAAGGCTCAGCAGCAGAATGACCTTTACAAGCTGCGCGCCGCTTATGTCGAGGCTGCCGGAGGTGACGGAGTTGAGGATCGTGCAGCTGAGGAAAACATCCATTACGAGCCAGCTCAGGCTCTTAGCAAAGCCGGGGCACAGAATTTTCTTCCGTGCTCCGGCGTATCCGGCAAGCATCAGCGTTATGAAAGTGAGCAGTTTTGCGAAAAGAGGGGAGAAGTCCATTATCTTTAGCTCCTATATACGCAGAACAAGCTTTGCCACGTAAATGTAAATGAGCAGGGACACCGCATCCGTGACCGTCGAGATGAGCGGGTTTGCCATGACCGCGGGGTCAACGCCTATCTTCTCCGCCGCGATAGGCAGCATCGAGCCGACGACCTTTGCGAACATGACGACGAACACTATCGAGAGACTCACCGTGACCGACACCAGCACCGTGACATTGGCGTTGCCGAGCAGCAGTCTGTCGACCAGCAGCATCTTTACAAAGTTCACCGCCGCGAGGGTCACGCCGCACAGCAGCGCCACGCGCAGCTCCTTCCACACGACGCGCAGTGCGTCGCGCGGCTCGGTGTCGCCGAGTGAGAGGCTTCGTATGACGGCGGTCGAGGCCTGAGCGCCGGAGTTGCCGCCGGTGCCCATGAGCATCGGGATGAACGCGATAAGCCCGGCCTGCACGGCAAGGCGGTTTTCAAAGCTTGTGAGGATCATGCTTGTGAACGTCGCCGAGAGCATGAGGAACATCAGCCACGGGATGCGGTTCTTCCACATCTCGATAATGCCTGACCTCGAATACGGCTTGTCGGACGGCGTCATACCGGCCATGATCTCGAAGTCCTCGGTCGTCTCCTGTTCCATGACGTCGATGACGTCGTCGACGGTGACGATGCCGACGAGGCGGCCTTCCTTGTCCACGACCGGCAGCGCCATAAGGTCGTAGTCGGAGAACTTTTCGGAGACGCTCTCCTGATCCTCGGTGGTGGACGCGAAAATGACGTTCGTGTCCATGAGGTCTTCTATTATCGTGTCGTCATCCGAGAGCAGCAGATCCTTGACCGTGACGATGCCCTCAAGCTTGCGGTCAGCCGAGATGACGAAGCAGACGTATATCGTCTCCTTATCCTCGCCGATGCGGCGTATGCGCGCGATGGACTCCTTGACGTTCATGTACTTCTTCAGATCGACGTACTCCGAGGTCATTATGCTGCCTGCGGAGTTTTCGGGATAGTTGAGGTACTGGTTTATCAGGTTGCGCGTCGCGGGCTTTGCCGTGCGCATGACACGCTTCACGACATTTGCCGGCATCTCCTCCATCATGTCGACCGCGTCGTCGACATACAGCTCTTCGACTATGCCTGCAAGCTCGGAGTCGGTGATGGAGTTTATTATGCGCTCCTGCTCAGGCGCTTCAAAGTTAGCGAAAACCTCGGCGGCGGTCTCCTTGGAAAGCAATCGGAACACCATGGGCATTCTGGTGTCATCGATCTCGGAGAGAAATTCGGCAACGTCAAATTCGTTGAGCTCCTCCATGCGTTTCTGGAGCGCCTTCATATCGCGCTTATCCAGAAGCTCGGTCAGCTCGTCGGTCTTTTTGTCGAGAATGGCTTCATAGTCCATTGCTTCCATTTCCTTATTCTCTTCCAACAAACTCACCTCCGACCTTGGTTTTTTTATATAAAAGATTATACTCCCAGATACTCCGCCTGCTCTCCGCTGAGAGTGTCGGTCTCGACACCCATTGCCCTGAGCTTACGCCGCGCGACGGCGAGGTCAAGCTCATGCGGGAACGCGATAACGTCCGGCGCAAGCTCCCCGCGGTGCTTCGCGAGATACTCCGCCGAGAGCGCCTGCACGGCAAAGCTCATGTCCATGATCTCCGCCGGGTGTCCGTCGCCTGCGGCGAGGTTCACGAGCCTGCCCTCGGCGATGGTGAAGAGAGTCTTGCCGTTCGGCAGGACGTAGCCCTGTATATTGTGCCGCGCATCGTATTTCCTGACAGCGAGCTTTTCGAGCCCAGCCATGTCGACCTCAACGTCGAAGTGCCCGGCGTTCGTGAGTATCGCGCCGTCCTTCATCGTCTCAAAGTGCTCGGTCGTAATGATACCGCTGCACCCCGTGACGGTGACGAACATATCACCCACGCGCGCCGCGTCCTTCATCGGCATGACCTCGTACCCGTCCATGACGGCTTCGAGCGCGCGGATGGGGTCGACCTCGGTGACGATGACCTTTGCGCCCAGACCCTTTGCGCGCAGCGCAACGCCCTTGCCGCACCAGCCGTAGCCGGAGACAACGACGTATTTGCCCGCGACGATGAGGTTCGTCGTGCGGTTTATACCGTCCCACACGGACTGACCCGTGCCGTAGCGGTTATCGAACATATGCTTGCAGTCGGCCTCGTTGACCATGACCATCGGGAAGCGCAGCTCATGGTTCTTTGCCATGATCCTGAGCCTGTGTATGCCGGTGGTCGTCTCCTCGCAGCCGCCGATGACGCCGGGGATGAGCCCGGTGTACTTCGTGTGCATGAGGTGGACAAGGTCGCCGCCGTCGTCGATTATGATATTCGGCCCGACCTCGAGCACACGGCAGAGGCAGTCTTCATACTCCTCCATCGTGCAGCCATAGCTTGCAAAGACCTCCATGCCGCCGTTAGCGAGCGCCGCGGCGACGTCGTCCTGCGTCGAGAGCGGGTTAGAGCCGGTGACGTACATCTTTGCACCGCCCATTTCGAGCACGCGGCAGAGATACGCCGTCTTTGCTTCAAGGTGTACCGACAGCGCTATCTTCAGCCCGGCGAAGGGCTGCGTTTTCTTGAAGTCCTCGCCGATGCCGCGCAGCACAGGCATGTTGCGCTCCACCCAGTCTATTTTCATTTCGCCCGATGGGGCAAGGGCGATGTCTTTTATCTGGCTCATAGCGACGCTCCTTATATTTTATCGTGTAATTGACCGTGCCCTTTATTCTAACACGCCGAAAAATTTATTACAAGGATAAGATTTGCCCCCTGATGAACGAATTTTTTCTTTTCCTTTTATTTTTCCTGAACATAAAATTATATGCAACAGCGCAGAGTGACGCCCTTCTGCACATTACATAACTATAATAATCATATCTTATGTAAACTCAGGAGGAAGAGAACTATGGATGTTGGGAGTCAGGGCAGGCTTTCTGCCCTGAAGGCTGCGGGCGGCGGAGCGGACGTGCGCCTTCTTGTCGCGGCGCGCTGCGGGATATATATGCTCCTCGGCGGAGTGATGTCCTGCTCGCGTGTGCTTGGGGACGGCGCGCCCTTCGGCATGGCGATGGTCGCATGCTCCGGCCCAGGGATAAGCGGGGTGTTTGCGCTCACGGGCGCGGCGCTCGGATATCTCCTCGGCGGCGGGCTGGAGTGGGGGATACGGTATATAGCCGCGGCGGTGCTGGTGTATACGGTGTCCTTCGTGTTCCATGAGCTGGAGGCGTATAAGAGCAGCTTCTTCATGCCGACGGCGGCTGGACTCGTCATGGGGCTGACCGGCTTTCTCGGCAGCTTCTCCATGTCACCGGGGCAGCTGCCCGCAGCGGCGGAGATATTTTTAGAAGTAAACCTCGCTTTCGGCGGGACGTATTTCTTCCGCAAAGCGCTCTCCGGCGGCCTGCGCGAGACCGAGACTGCCGAGCTGCGGCACAGCGTGTCGGTGATGATAATGTCGGCCTGCGCACTGATGGCCTTCTCGCGCATCATGATCTTCAATACCGTCTCCGTCGGGCGCTTCATGGCGCTGGTGCTTGTGATGACCTCGGCGATGAAGGGCGGCATGCTCACGGGAGCCGCAGTCGGCACGGTGCTGGGGCTTGCGATGGATGTTTCGAGCGCCGGGGCTCCGTTTTATACCATGGCCTATTCCTTTGCGGGGCTGCTCTCAGGCGTGTTCGGCAAGCACGGCAGGGTGATCTTTGTGCTGTCGTTTATCTTAGCGGGGGCGCTATCCGTCGTGTGCGCGTGGACGGCGGAGGTGCATATCAACGCCCTGTTTGAGACCTTCTGTGCATCCGTTGTGTTCATGCTCCTGCCGAACTCGCTTCTCAATCACGTCGGTCTTATGCTCCAGCACATGGAGCGCGGCAGCGGGGAATCCGGTCTGCGGCGCTTCGCGGCAAACCGCGTGCGGAATCTCAGCGAGGCATATGCGGGTCTGTTTGAAACGGTGCGCCGCAGCATAGAGGAGCCGGGCAATGATGAAAACGTCGCCCGCATCTTTGACCGCGCGGCGGACGAGGTCTGCGTCCGCTGCAAAAACAAGAACCGCTGCTGGAACGCGGAGTATGTCGACACCCTCTCCGCGATGAACGACGCGACGCAGGCCATGGTCGAGCACGGCAGTCTCGATATCAATGACCTGCCCGGCTTTTTCCGCGACCGCTGCGATAAGCTCCCCGCCTTTGTCTCGGCTGTGAACGCGGAGCTTCGCGCGCAGGCCTATCGGAAGCAGCTGCGCATCGGGCTTACGGAGAACCGGAGCGTCGCATGGGGGCAGTATATGGACATGGCAGACGTCCTCTCGCGCGTGGCCGATGAGCTCGGCAGCCTCAACGGCTCCGACCCGCTGGCCGAGCGCCGCCTCATCCGTTATCTGCGCAGCATGGATATCGACGCGGACGCCTCCGTCTACCGCGACGGCGGCGGGCGGCTGCACGTCACCATCGAGAGCGGGCGGCTCACGCCGCTGCTGCGGGAGGAGAACTATCTTGAAAAGCTCTCCGCCGTCGTCGGTGCGCGTTTGTGCCGCAGTGCGGCGGCAGCGGGGGAGGAGTGCTCCAAGCTTACGCTGCTTGAGGCCGAGCCGCTTGCCGTGTCCGTCGGCATTGCGGCCATGAAGAAAAAGGGCGAGAAAGTCAGCGGCGATAAGGGAACTTATTTCAAGACCGACGCCGGAGTCCTCTGCGTCATCCTCGCCGACGGCACCGGCTGCGGCGACGAGGCTGCGCAGGACAGCGCGCAGGTCGTTGCCATCCTTGAGAAGTTCCTGCGCTCCGGCGTCGACCCCGCCGTTGCGATGAAGATCCTCAACTCCGTCCTGCTCCTGCGCAGCGGGGACAGCTGGGGCTATGCGACGGTCGACCTCATGTGCGTCGACCTCTTCACCGGCGAGACCTGCTTCTATAAATACGGCGCGGCTCCGTCCTATGTGAAAAGCGGCAAGAGCATCCGCCGCATAAAGTGCGAGACGCTCGCCGCCGGTATCTCCATGGGAGCCGGTATCGCGCCCGACACCGTGCGTATGCGCCTGCGCCCCGGTTCGACAGCGGTCATTGCGACAGACGGCGTGATAGTCGACGCTGAGGACGAGTGGCTAAAGCAGCTTCTCAACAAGGGCTTTGACGATATGAAAGCGCTTGCCCGCGCGACTCTCAAGGAGGCCGAGAGCCGCTACGGGGTCAATGACGACATGACCGTTGTGACCGTCCGCGTGGAGGAGCGGGCATGAGCGCGCGGCTTGGGGAGCGCCTGCGCGGAATGCTGTGCAGCGTCGAGTCGCTTTTTCGTGTGCCGTATACGGGGACGGCCGCGGAGAGCCGCCCCGTGCTGCGCGGGAATATGCGCCGTGCGATCGTCGTTAAGACCCCGGACGATATGTTCTCAGAAGCCGTGTTCATTCTGCGCGACGATTATGACCCCGGCGTCAGCCGCGGTGAGCTGCTGCGTCAGGCGAAGAGCGCTGCCGAGGGACACGCGCAGCGCGCACTCCCGCCGCGCAGGTATACGTATCTCCCGCCGATGGCGGTGTTTGTGCTGGGCGCTTCGGCCGCGGTGCTGACGCTGTGGCTCTGCGGAGTTTTGTAGCGCACTTGTGCGGGAACAGCAGCTATGCTATAATAAGCAATAAAGACAAATACATGTAAGCAGGGGGAATATACAATGCAGCTGAAGCTTGACACAAGCAAGACCTATGCCATAGCCCTTGAGGGCGGCGGAGCCAAGGGCGCTTATGAGATCGGCGCGTGGAAGGCGCTGGAGGAGGCGGGGATAAAGTATAACGCCGTTTCCGGCACCTCCGTCGGTGCGCTAAACGGCGCGCTCATGGCGATGCGCGACCTGCCACGCGCCGCTGCGGCATGGAACGATATGCGCCTTTCCAAGGTCATCGAGCTTGACAAGGAGGGCGAGGAGGATCTGCACAAGGCCATGAACGGCGAGCTGGAGCTTGGCGATATTCAGGAGCTCATCCCGCAGATGTTCGAGATCATCCGCAACCGCGGGCTTGACGTCGCGCCGCTGCGCGCGTGGGTGCGCGAGGTCGTCGATGTGAAAAAGGTCAAGCAGTCCGATGTGGAGCTGTTTGTCTCCACCGTCTCCCTGACTGACCGCAAGGGTCTTGAAATAAAGATCAACGATCTGCCTGAGGACGAGATATGCGATATGCTGCTTGCCAGCGCCTATCACCCGAGCTTCCGTCTCGAAAAGCTCGGCGGCAAGCTCTATACCGACGGCGGCTTTGTCGACAGTTTGCCCCTGCATGCGCTCGTGGTCAACGGCTATAAGGACATTATCGCCGTGCGCATCCCCGGCATGGGCTGGGAGAGACGCTTCAGAATGCCGGAGGATGTGAACGTCACCACCATACACACAAATTCCGACCTCGGCTTCGTGCTCAATTTCGATGCGGAGCAGTCAAGGCGCGATATGGCCATCGGCTACCTCGACGCGCAGCGTGTAATCTACGGCCTCTATGGTCAAAAGTATTATATCGACCGTAGCATGACCGACCGCGAGGCGTTAGAGTGGCTGCTTGACCACTGCGCCGAGGAGGGCGAAAACCTGCGCACCGTCTGCGAAAAGGAGCTGCCGCGCCTTGCCCGCAAGCTCAATGCCGAGGACGGGGATTATTACGAGCTCATGGCCGCAAAACTTGAGCAGGAGTGCGCAAACAGGGACATTGACAATATGCGTGTCTATACCGACAAGGAGCTTATCGACATGGTCGGGTGACCAATCCCAAAACAAAGGCATAGTATGATACGAAAAGAAATAACGGGTCGCACTGCGATCCGTTATTCATTATTTATCTGATAAGGCGTTGATCTGCTATGCTTTCTTCTGTCGGCTGGGCCGCCCTCGGCGTCGGCTTTATATTTCTTATGACCTCTTTGGGCGCGGCCTCGGTGCTCTTCTGCCGCGAAGATACGCTCCCAAAATCACAGACCGGGATGATGGGCTTTGCCGGGGGAGTGATGACCGCGGCCTCGGTATGGAGCATGCTCCTGCCCGCGATAGAGCAGACGCGGGCGGAAGGCGTTCTCCCGTGCTGGCTCCCCGCGGCAGCCGGTACGGCGGCGGGCGCGGCCTTCCTCTGCGCGCTCGATGCACTGATCCTCCGCCTGCGCCGCGGCGGCACCGCCGAAAAAAGCTCCATGCTCATGACGGCTATCACTCTGCACAATATCCCTGAAGGGATGGCGGTGGGGCTCGCCTTCGCGCTCTCCGGCGGGTCGGACGGCCTGACCGCCGCTGCTGCGCTTGCGCTCGGTATCGGCGTGCAGAACGTCCCGGAGGGCGCGGCGGTGTCGCTCCCGCTGCGCAGAATGGGCATGAGCCGTGGCAGGGCATTCTCAATGGGCGTGCTCTCCGGCGCGGTCGAGCCGCTGTTCGGCATGCTCGCTGTTATTGCCGTTTCGGGCATCAGCCGGATAATGCCGTGGCTGCTCGGCTTCTCGGCGGGCGCGATGCTCTATGTCGTCGTATGCGAGCTCATCCCGGCGGCGGACGACCGCAAGGGACTGTTCTGGTACGTCGCGGGCTTTCTGCTGATGATGATATTGGACGTGGCTCTCGGATGATACAGCCGGTGCGTGAGGATGCGCACCGGCTGTTTTTACGGTAATGCGTCGGACGGCTATACAAAAATCGCGAAATGCAAAGTTGTCAGAAAAATAACTAAAATATATGCAAACTGCCAAAGAAATAACATGATTGTTACAAAAATGTCTTGAATTTTTGGCACAAAAAACGGAAAAAGCGTAGACATTGCGCGATAGGATGTGATAGAATGACCGAGTAAAACCATGACTACGCAAAAAATAACGAGGTGAAGCTAATGTCCTATAAGTTCAAAGGCGGTGTGCACCCCAATTACATGAAGGCTCCGGAGATCCCGGTGACCGTTATCGCACCGCCCGCACAGGTAGTCATTCCAATGATACAGCACATAGGCGCACCCTGCAAGCCGCTGGTCCAGGTAGGCGATTATGTGAAGATGTATCAGAAGATCGGCGAGAATCCCGCTCCGGTCTCCGCGCCCGTTCATGCTTCCGTCTCCGGCAAGGTAGTGGCTGTAGAGCCGAGACCCCATCCGCTGGGCGACATGATCATGTCCGTGGTCATCGAGAACGATTTCCAGGATACTCCCGAACTGATGGAGCCCCTCACCGAGGAGCAGATGAAGGACCCCGAGGCAATACTCGAACGCATCCGCGAGGCGGGCGTCGTCGGCATGGGCGGCGCAATGTTCCCGACTGCTGTCAAGATCCGCGGCGGTATCGGCAAGGTCGACACCCTTATCATCAACGGCGCAGAGTGCGAGCCGTACCTTAACGGCGACCATCTGACCATGCTCAATTTCCCGGAGCAGCTTCTGCGCGGCATTGAGCTTGTGCGTATTGCCAGCTGCGTAGACAAGGCATACTACGGCATCGAGAAGAACAAGCAGGACGCTATCGATCTTCTCAACTCCAAGAACCCCGCTCAGTACGGCATCGAGATCGTCCCCGAGGATGTCAAGTACCCTCAGGGCGGCGAAAAGATGCAGGTCAAGGCCGTCACCAACAGAGAGGTCAAGCCCGGCGGGCTGCCCTCCGGCGTCGGCTGCAACGTCGTCAGCACCCGCACGGCATACGCCGTGTACCAGGCATGCTGCGAAGGCAAGAGCGTTATTGAGCGTATCGTTACATACGGCGGCAGCGCCCTCAAGGCTCCGGTCAACGGGCTGACCCGCGTCGGTACTCCGTTCAGCCACATCGCAGAGCAGTGCGGCGGCTTCGTGAAGACCCCGCGCAAGATCGTCCTCGGCGGCCCGATGATGGGCATCTGCGCCACCAGCTTTGACGCACCCACCGTTAAGGGCACGGCCGGTGTGCTGTTCTTCACCGAGGAAGAGGACAGGCATGTGGAAAATCCCACCTGCATCCGCTGCGGCAAGTGCATCTCCGTCTGCCCGATGAACCTCGAACCCGTGTTCATGTATATGTATTACAGCAAGCGCGACTTTGAGAATATGGAAAAGTACCATATCCTTGACTGCTTCGAGTGCGGCAGCTGTGCATTCAACTGCCCCGCAAGAATGCCTCTGACCCACGCATTCAAGACCGCAAAGCTGATGTTCCGTGCCAAGGCCGATAAGGAAAAGGCCAAGGCCGCGGCTGAGGCTGCTGCAAAGGAGGCAAAAGAATGAACGATAAGAAAGAAAAGATAGTACTTGACGTAGCGTACCAGCCGCAGGTCAGGACAGGCGCCGACACCAGACGCATCATGATCGATGTCATCATCGCGCTCATGCCTGCGCTCATCGTCGCCATCATCCAGTTCGGCTGGTATCCGATAGCCGTCTGCATCGTCTCCATGGCATCCGCCGTGTTCTTCGAGTGGGGTTACCGCAAGCTCATGAAGAAGACCTGCACCATCGGCGACTGCTCCGCGGCGCTCACCGGCCTTCTCATGGCGCTCACGATGCCGGCAAGCTCACCCCTGTGGCTGCCCATCATCGGCACCTTCTTCTCCATAGTTGTTGTCAAGCAGCTCTACGGCGGCATCGGCAAGAACTTCCTGAACCCGGCTCTCGCTGGCCGCGCGTTCCTCATCGCGTCCTACGCCAACCACATGACCACATGGATCGTCCCCAACAGCCTCAAGGGCGTTGTCGACGGCACTACGATGGCCACCCCGATGACTTACCTTTACAGCGGCGAAGCAATGCCCGCGTACCTGAACTACAAGAACATCATCCTCGGCAACATGCCCGGCTGCATCGGTGAGATAAGCGCGATTGCTCTGCTTATAGGCGCAGCGTACCTGCTCATCCGCAAGGTCATCACCTGGCGCATCCCCACCGCGTTCATCGGCACCGTCGTCGTCCTGACCTTCATCTTCGGCCACGAGGGCTACTCCCGTGCCGACTGGGTCATGTACAACGTCTTCAGCGGCAGTATGCTGCTCGGCGCGTTCTTCATGGCAAACGACTATGCCACCAGCCCCGTCACCATGCCCGGCCAGCTGCTCTACGGCTTCGGCTGCGGCGTACTGACCGTGCTTATCCGCTACTTCGGCAGCTATCCCGAAGGCGTATCCTACGGTATACTTATCATGAACCTCTGCACATGGGCGATCGATAAGGCATTCTGCCGTCCGCAGTTCGGCGTCACCAAGGAAGACCTTGCCGCCGCTAAGGCCGCAAAGAAAGCGGCAAAGGAGGGCGCATAATGAATAAGATAGTCAAGCTCACCGTAGTTCTGTTCCTCGTCTGCGCGATCGTCGCGGGCGTTCTCGGCGGAGTCAACCTTATCACCAAGGATAAGATCGCCGAGCAGGATCGCATCAAGACCGAGAAGGCTTACGCTGCAGTTCTCGCCTCTGACAACGGCTATACCGAAGTCAGCTTTGACAAGACCGCTTTCCCGACCGTCGACAGCATCAACGAATGCAATAACGGAGCCGGCTGGGTCGTCACCACCACCTTCTCCGGCGCTCAGGGCAGCATCACGATGGCTGTCGGCGTCGATACCGACATGAAGTGCACCGGCATTTCCATCATCTCCCACGCAGAGACCTCCGGCCTCGGCGCAAAGGCAGCTGCCGCCAGCGAATACGGCGATTGGTGGCGCGGCCAGTTCGTCGGCACGGGCGATGACGTCGCTCTCACCAAGTACGGCGGAACCATAGACTCCATCACCGCGGCGACCATTACCTCCAACGCTGTTGCGGGCGCGGTCGCAGAGTCTATAAAAGCTGTGGAATCACTGGGTTAAGGAGGCACTGAATGAATATCAAGAAACAGTTTAGAGAAGGCCTCATTACCAATAACCCCGTTCTTGTCCAGCAGATAGGCATGTGCGCCACCATGGCGATCACGACCTCTCTCTTCAACGGCGTGGGTATGGGTTTGTCCGTTCTCATCATCCTGACCTGCTGCAATGTCGTTATCTCGGCAATGCGCAAGATCATCCCCGACGAGATCCGTCTGGCGATATTCGTCGTTGTTATTGCGGGCTTTGTTACGATCGTCGACCTGCTGCTTCAGGCCTTCGTCCCAGCGCTGAGCTCCGCTCTCGGCGTGTTCATCCCGCTGATAGTCGTTAACTGCATCATCATCGGCCGCGCAGAGGCTTTCTGCCAGAAGATGCCCGTAGGCCCGTCCTTCTTCGACGGCGTTTTCCAAGGCTTCGGCTATACGGTCGTGCTTATCATCATGTGTGTTGTGCGTGAGTTCCTTGGCTCCGGTCGTTTCGGCGGCGGTCTTATCGACATCGCAAACGGCTTCCGTCTCACTCTCGACGGCACCGGCGCAGGCATCCAGCTCTTCGCAGAGGATCTCGGCGCTACCATCCTTATCATGCCTTTCGGCGGCTTCCTCACCCTCGGTGTCCTGATCGCCGTCATGCAGTACGCGCTCAAGAAATCCGCAAAGAAAAAACAGCTTGCTGAAGAAGCTGCAAAGGAGGCTGAAGAATAATGCTTACTAATATTATTTCAATCTCCCTTGGCGCGATCCTGATAAACAACTTTATCTTCTCGCAGTTCCTTGGCTGCTGCCCCTTCCTCGGCTGCTCCAATAAGGTCGACACCGCCGTCGGTATGGGTCTTGCCGTTACCTTCGTCATGGGTCTCGCCTCGGCAATCTGCTGGGTCATCGACCAGTTCGTGCTCGTCCCGCTGGGACTTGCCTTCCTCCAGACGCTGACCTTTATTCTGGTCATCGCCGCTCTGGTGCAGTTCGTCGAAATGTTCCTCAAGAAGATGGTTCCCTCCCTCTACTCCGCACTGGGTATTTATCTTCCTCTTATCACTACCAACTGCGCGGTTCTCGGCGTCGTTCTGCTGAACGTCCAGAACCACTACAACTTCATCGAGTCTCTCGTCTACGGCATCACGGGCGGTCTCGGCTTCATGCTCGCCATCGTCCTGTTTGCCACCGTGCGTGAGCGCGTTGAGTTCTCCGAGTATCCCGAATGCTTCGAGGGATTCCCGATATGCCTTGTTTCCGCGGCTCTCGTGGCGCTTGCGTTCATGGGCTTCAGCGGCATGAAGATCTTTTGATAGGGAGGGCATGAACATATGAAAACTATACTTCTTGCTGTCCTTGTCCTCGGTGTTCTGGGCGCTATCTTCGGCGCGCTGCTCGCCTACGCTTCCAAGATATTCCATGTTGAGGTCGATCCGAAGCAGGCCGCTGTAAGAGAATGCCTTGCCGGCGCGAACTGCGGCGGCTGCGGCTACCCCGGCTGTGACGGCTATGCCGCCGCTGTCGCCGCGGGCGAAGCTCCCACCAACCGCTGTGTCGCGGGCGGCGCAGAGGCTGCCGCGAAGATCGCCGAGATCATGGGTGTCTCCGGCGGTGACGTGGAAAAGATGGTCGCTTTCGTTCCCTGCTCCGGCACCGAGGGTCACGCGGAGAAGCGCTTCAACTACTCCGGCCCCATCGACTGCCAGGCCGCCATGCTCTTCGGCGGCAAGAGCAACAAGACCTGCACCTTCGCCTGCATCGGTCTCGGCAACTGCACCAGAGCCTGCCAGTTCGACGCGATACATATCGTTGACGGCGTTGCCAAGGTCAACCGTATGCGCTGCGTAGGCTGCGGCGCCTGTGCCGACGCCTGCCCCAAGAGCATCATAAAGCTGATCCCCGAAAGCCAGAAGATCATGCCCGCCTGCGGCAATATGGACAAGGGCGCAAAGGTCATGAAGATGTGCGACTTCGGCTGCATCGGCTGCATGAAGTGCCAGAGAGAGTGCCCTGCCGACGCTATCGTCGTCAAGGACAACCTCGCCGCTGTGGACGTCTCCAAGTGCGTCGGCTGCGGCCACTGCGTCGATGTCTGCCCGCGCCACGTCATCAACTGGTTCGGCAAGTGATCGACCGCAAAACGAAACAAAAATGAGAAACTCCGGAGCTGCAAACGCAGCTCCGGAGAATTTTTATTATTACCTTATATTACCATTTGTTCTCGACTTTCTCGGCAAAGCCGGGGAAGTCGCGCACCTCTATCACTGTTCCGTCATCCAGCACGGCCTTGCCGGTGAAGCGGCCGAAGACCTGATGCTGGTCGGACTTGATGAGCTTGACGTCCGTGCAGGCGGCGCGGTCGAGCACCGGAACGAAGTCCATTTCAAAGCGCCCGTCGTCGGAGGTGAACGTCCACGGGGACATGAAGTCCTTCTCGTTTCCGGGGATATTGAACTTCACCTGACTGAGCTTGTGCGCCCTGCCTTTATAGAAGAGCATATTCTCGCTCGCGGCGGAGCAGTCGCCGAAGCCGTAGCCGATGTTCCAGCCGAAGGGCACGCCGTCAACATGGTAGGAGGCAGAGCCCCAGTACCATGTGTTGTGATACGTCCACACTCCGCGCCCCCAGTCGAGCACAGCGAAGCTCTCCGACGGGTCAAAGACGTACTTCACGCCGTTATAGCTGACCTCGCCTTTGGCGCGCATGCAGTTGATCTTCTGATTATAGTAGAAGTGGCCGGGCTTATCGAACGGAGTGCAGATGACCATGCTGTCATCAGGCTCGTCGAACAGCTCGATATGCGCCGTTATCGCACCGCCGGGGCCGAAGTTGTCCATGTGCGCATCGAGCACACGGCGGCCGGGGCCGTCGTGCTTGAAGCTGATGAGGTGCTTCTTCCCGCCGTGCGAAACGTCGCCCGCAGCGGAAGTCTCAGGCATACGGAGCTTGCCGAGCGGCATGAAGCTCATGGGGCTGTTGGTGATCTCCCAGCCGTTTTCAAAGTCCAGCAGGGAGATGGAGTCAAGCCCCATGTAGCCGTTGTCGTCTACGGTGAGGGCGAGAGCAAAACGGCCGTTGTTGATGAGATAGTAATCCCATTCCTTGATGCGGAGCCTGCCGGCCTTTATATCGGCGCGGCGATAGACGGGGAGGAGCTTCTTTGCGTAGCCGGGCTGGGTGAGGTTTCCGCTGCCATCGAGCAGCGGGATGCGTTCGGTGATCTCGTGCTGCATTGACTAAATCCCTCTCTTCAGTTTTCTTATGTCCTGCCCGACGAAGGGGAGCGCGATAAACTCGCCCGCTATGCGTGAGCATATCTGCGGCGTGTATTTTTTTGCCAGCTCCTCTTCCGAGCAGTTTGT
This sequence comes from uncultured Oscillospiraceae bacterium, assembly GCA_934591725.1. GTDB lineage: Bacteria > Bacillota > Clostridia > Oscillospirales > Oscillospiraceae > Limivicinus. The sequence continues at coordinate 13,698 of CAKTPR010000015.1, read as the reverse complement.
GCTGATTATCATTTTCCGCCCGTTCACAAGACGGGTGTTTATAAGAGTATAAAGCGCGCTGAGCGACATGGGGGTTATCATCTCTGTGCCGAGGTCGTCAAGGATCATCAGATCGCAGCTCTCCATACGCCGCACACGCAGCGCGGCGGCCTCACCGTCCTCGGTATCGCGCCCGAACTTTGCGCGCTCATAGCTTTCAAGTGCGGCGGACGCGCTGTCATAGCATACCGAAAAGCCCTTTTCGGCGACGACGCGGGCGATGCAGGCCGAGAGGTAGGTTTTCCCCAAGCCCGTGCCGCCTTGGAACAGCAGGTTCGAGGAGACGGTAGGGAAGCTCTCGGCATATCTGCGGCAGCGCTCGAACACCAGCGTCATGACCTCACGCGGCGCGGCCTGCACGGCGGGGTCAAAGGACTCCGGATAAAGGCGCAGGTCGAACTTTTCAAAGCTCTCGTCCCCATTCTGCATGAGCGTGCCGAGCTCCTTCGTAAGCTCCCGGTTATAGAGCCGTTCAAGGCAGGAGCAGACTCCGCCCTCGTATATGCCGGTGTCCCGGCACTTGGGGCAGGAGTATATCACGTCGAGGTATTCCGGCTCGTGCCCCAGCTCATTCAGCAGCTCCGCGCGGCGCATCTGGAGCGAGAGGTTCTTGTCCCGCAGCGCGGCGGTCTTGCTCTTGAGCTCAGCATCGCGCGCTATCGTGAGGCGGACAAGCTCCGCCATCTGCGCGCGCATCTCACCGTCGATGCGCTGTATCTCCGGGCAGCGGCGATAGACCTCGTCCCTCCGGCGCTGCTGCTCGGAGAGGTTGCGCTGCTTTATGTTTTCAAGCTCCGCTCTGGCCTTGGCCAGAAGCTTCCCGTCATAGCGCATATGCGTTTACCTGCCTTTACATTTTGTCGAGCGCCGCGCGCAGCCGGTCAAGGTCGATGGGCTTGTCCTGCTTCGCAGCGGGCTTTGCCGCCGATGCGGGCTTGCGGCGCGGGTCGTTTGCTTCGATCTCCGCCGGGGTGTGCAGCTTTTTCTCGTGCCACGTCTGGAGAATTTTATTCATATAGCCCCACTTGAGGGCACCCGTGTTCGTAACGGTACGGTCGTATGCCAGCTCTATTGCGTCAAGCGTAAAGCCCATGTCGAGCCATGAGCATATGAAGCGCTGCTCCGACGGGGTAAGCGCGCGCCCGCGGATTCCGAGGGCTTCGCTTATTTTGCCGATATCACCGCGCCGAAGCTGGCTTTTCTGTATATATTCCTCTGCCTGCTCAAGCGTGAATATCTCCATGTGTACCCATGCGTAGGCTTCCTTTTCGATAAAACGCATCGAGGGACGCCGCCCCTCGCCGCTCGGCGAGCAGGAGATGGAGACGCAGTAATTGAGCAGCTCAAGCACGACCTCCGGCGGCAGGGCGAGATAATCGTATATTCCGAAGAGCCGCTTGAGGTCGGAGCTGCTGAGCACATGACCCAGCACCTTCTGCGCCTCGGCGACTATCGCGGCGAAAGCATCGTCCTCCTTGCTGCGGCGGACGATATCCTCCGCGCGGTACTCCGGCAGCTCCTCTGCTGGCGGGAGCTTGATTTCCTGCTGCCTTTCCGCGCGCGGCGGTTTCGTGTACGCGGCAGGTGAGGGGGCGGGAGACATGCCGATAAGCCCCATGCGCAGGAGCTTTTCATGCGCGGCTTCAATTTCGCCCATCGTGCGGCAAAGCTCGCGCGCCGCGCCCTCAAGGTCGCCGCCCGTGCGCTGCAGATATATGTACAGCAGGGCAACATCCCCGTCGTGCGCGGCGATGAGCCTGTCCGCCGACGCCTGAGATATGAGATTTTCCGGTGCGCTCTGCTGCATAGTCTGAAGTCCTCTTAGAAAATAATTTACGGTGCGGCCATATTATAACATTAAAATTATCTTGTCGCAATAGGGGGCTGTGTGCTATAATTATCGTGTATCTTAATGCGGTATTATAAAATTTGTCAGAAAGATACGCCAGAATCATCAGAGGAGCGCAGAGAATGATAGAGCTTCTTTCACCCGCAGGTTCGCCGGAGGCCGTTATCGCCGCCGTGCAGAACGGTGCGGACGCTATATATATGGGGCTTGGCAACTTCAATGCCCGCCGCGGCGCGAAGAACTTCACGGATGAGGAGTTCGAGCGCTCAATGCGCTATTGCCGCATCCGCGGCTGCAAGGTGTATGTCACGCTCAACACTCTGGTCAATGACCGTGAGATCGCGCAGGCCGTGGAGAGCGCGCGCCTTGCATCCCAGCTTGGGGCGGACGGGATCATCATTCAGGATCTCGGCCTTGCCTATGCGATACGTCAGGCACTGCCGGATATCCCGCTGCACGCCAGCACGCAGATGAGCATCCATAACCTTGCCGGGGTCGAGGCCGCGGCGGAGATGGGCATGACCCGCGCCGTGCTCGCGCGCGAGCTGAGTCTTGAGCAGATAAAGTTCATTACGCAGCACGCGTCTATCGAGACGGAGGTCTTCGTCCACGGTGCGCTCTGCTTCTGCCAGTCCGGCCAGTGCTATATGTCCGCGCTCATAGGCCGCCGCAGCGGCAACCGCGGCATGTGCGCCCAGCCCTGCCGTATGCAGTACAGCCTCGGCGGGCGCATGGACGATTACCCCATGTCCCTCAAGGACAACTGCCTTGTCGACAGGCTGCGCGAGCTGGAGGACGCGGGCGTCGCCTGCCTCAAGATCGAGGGCAGGATGAAGCGCCCGGAGTACACCGCGATAGTCACGAAGATATATTCCAAGGCGCTCAAGGAGCACCGCCAGCCCTCGGACGAGGAGATGGAGACGCTTGAAAAGGCTTTCTCCCGTCAGGGCTTCACTCAGGGCTACTTCAACGGCGATAAAAAGGATATGTTCGGCCGCCGCGAGGAACCGGACAAGGATACCGAAAAGCTCTTCACCCTCGCCCGCAAGGGCTATTCCGAGGGCGAGCTGCGCCGCGTCCCCGTGCATTTCTACACCGTGGCCGAAAAGGGGATGCCCGTCAAGGCCATCGCCTTTGACGATGACGGCAACCGCGCCGCGGCCATGGGCGGCGTGCCGGAGAAGGCGCGCGGGCAGGGGCTCACCGCAACGTATATTACCGAGCAGATGTTCAAGACCGGCGGCACGCCTTATAACTGCGTCGAGAACCGGGCACAGGCCGATCCCGGACTGTACCTGCCGGCGTCGGAGATAAACGACCTGCGCCGCAGGCTCGTGTCGGAGCTGTCGGAGCAGCGCGCAAAGCCGCCGATCCGCCGCGTCGGGAAGCTGCCGGAGAAGCCGAAGGGCAAGCTGCCGACAGGCGACCCCGCAATGATCTTCCAGGTGCTGACTGAGGAGCAGCTCTCGCCGGAGCTTGCCGCGCTCAAGCCCAAGTACCTCTATGTTCCCCTCGCGCTCATGGCGGAGAAATTAGACCTGCTCCGCCCCTTTGCCGAGCAGGGGACGATACCCGTCGCGGTGCTGCCGCGCGTCATTGCCGATAACGAGGCCGCCGCGGTGTACGATATGCTCAGCCGTATGTTCGACCAGGGCGTGAATGAAGCGCTTGTCGGCAACCTCGGCCACGCGATGCTCGCGAAGAAGGCCGGGATGAAGCTGCGCGGGGACTTTGGGCTCAACACCTTCAATTCTCTGTCGATGGAGGTCATCCGTCAGGCGGGCTTCATTTCCGCCACGGCGTCGTTTGAGCTGCGCCTGTCACAGATTAGGGACATGATAAAGCCGCTCGATACCGAGCTTATCATATACGGCCGCATCCCGCTCATGGTGTCAGACCAGTGCATCATCCGCCACAGCGCGGGGCGCTGCAACTGCCAGACTCCGGGGCAGATGGCCGACCGCATGGGTTCGGTGTTCCCGGTAGTGAAGGAGTTCGGCTGCCGCAACGTTATCTATAACGCGCATAAGCTCTACCTCGCGGATAAGGCGGAGGACGTCTACGCCGCGGGTGCGTGGGGGCTGCGCATGATGTTCACGACCGAGGGCATGAGAGAGTGCGTCGAGGTCGCAAAGGGCTATATGGGTCTGTCGGATTATAAGCCGAACGTACTTACACGCGGCCTGTATTACAGGGGAGTAGATTAATCAACAAAGACCAAGGACTTTGTTGAGAAAGTTCGCACTCCGTTCGCGCCTCGCAGGCTCGACACTCACTACGCGAGAAGTATTTTTGCCGAGGTACACGCCCCCGGCAAAAATGTATCTGAATTATTTTTTCGCCTTCCGAGGCGAAAAAACTCTGCGAGGCAGAGGGAAACTTTCAGCACAGCGAAAACTTTTAGATACCAGAGGAAAAAGAAAATGAGCATTATTCTCGCATCCGGCTCTCCGAGACGCAAGGAGCTTCTGGAGATGCTGGGCGTAAAGAACATGAAGATCATCCCCGTAAAGGGGGAGGAGGTCGCGCCGGCGGGGCTCACTCCGGGTGAGCTTGTGATGGCGCTCGCAGCGCACAAGGGGCGCGAGGTCGCCGAGCACTGCGCGGCAGGGGACGTTCTCATCGCCGCGGACACCATCGTCTGGCACCACGGCAAGGTGTTCGGAAAGCCGCATTCAGAGCAGCAGGCCGCTGAAATGCTCCGTGAGCTATCCGGTGAGACGCACGAGGTGTACACCGGCGTGTGCGTCATAAAGGACGGGCAGGAGACGCTTGAATATGAAATGAGCCGTGTCCGCTTCCGTGAGCTTTCAGAGCGGGAGATAGAGGCGTACATAGCCACGGGGGAGCCGATGGACAAGGCCGGCGCGTACGGCGCGCAGGGCAAGGCCGCGCTCTTCGTTGAGGGCATAGAGGGCGACTTTTTCAACGTCATGGGTCTGCCGCTGTGCAGGCTCGGTAAAATGCTCAACAGGCAGGGAGTTGGACTTCTTTGAAAGAATACCTGAAGAAAAACGGAATACGTGTCGGCATAATCGTCGGCGCGGTAGTGCTGATAATCGCGCTCGGCGCTGCGGCGCGCGGCGGCAAGATAAGCTTTATGCAGAATGTGTCGGGCATCGTGAAGGCGCCTATGCAGAAGGTTCTGAGCTCCGCCGTCAACTGGTTCGACAGCTTGTACGGCTATCTGTACGACTATGACTCGCTCATGGCGGAGAATGAATCGCTCCGCTCCCAGCTTGCAGACGCGCAGCAGTCCGCGCGCGACGGCATCGCCGCCTCTGAGGAGAACACGCGCCTGCGCAAGCTCCTTGAGCTGCGAGAAAAGCACACGGATTATGAGATGGAGTCGGCCAAGGTCGTGCTCTGGTCGTCGTCGAACTGGTCGTCCTCCTTTACGATAAGCAAGGGCGAGACGAGCGGCATCGAGATAGGCGACCCCGTCATAACCGAGTACGGCGCGGTCGTCGGCCAGATCACCGAGCTCGGCACGAACTGGGCGACGGTCAGCACGCTTATCGACGTTGACATGAGCGTCGGCGCATTCGTCGGCGCGGCGGGAAACTCCGGCATGGTCGTCGGTGAGTACTCGTTCATGAAGAACAAGACCGCGAAGCTCACCTTCCTTGCCGACGGCGCGCAGATATTCGTCGGGGACGACGTTCTGACCTCCGGCTCCGGCGGCGCGTTCCCCTCCGGGCTTGTGATCGGCACGCTCACAGCCGTGCAGACCGAGGCCGGCGGACAGATAGAATACGGCATAGTCGAGCCGCAGTGCGACCTGGACTCGCTCGTGCAGGTGTTCATTATCAAGAGCTTTGAAGTGGTGGAATAAGAGTTGAAGGATCTTTTTGAAAAGATAAATATACACCGCGTGCTGAGATACGCGCTCTTCATGCTCCTGACGCTGATGGCGCAGAACATGATCCTCAGCCATTTCAGGCTGTTCGGCTCGTGCCCGATGGTGCTGCCGGCGGTCGCAGTGGCGGTCGGGATGTTCGAGGGCGCGACGCTCGGCCCGCTGTTTTCACTCATCATGGGCATATTCGCAGATATGTCCTTTGTGGAGCATACGATCTTCTTCGCGCTGGTTCTGCCGGCGCTGTCGTTCGCGGCGGCGTTCGTGTCCCAGTTCTTTATAAACCGGCGCTTCTTTGCCTTCATGGGCATCACGCTTGCGGCGCTGTTCATCACGGCGGTGCTCCAGATGCTCAAGACCTTGGCGGGCGACACATGGAGCGGGGCGATGCTCTCGACGATCATTGTCCAGACGCTCTGGTCGCTGCCGTTTTCGGCGGTGGCATATTTCCCGCCGGCAAAGTGGATCAAGTAAGGGAAAGGACTTGCAATGCACAACAGACTTGTAAAACCGGGAAGAGTTGCGGGGCTTGTTATCCTCATCCTGCTTCTCCTCACGGTGTATCTGGTGGCGCTTTATAAGCTCCAGATCATAGAGGGCGAGGCAAACTACAACCGCAGCAGCGAGCTTACGAATTCCGAGCGTGTAGTGACTGCGGCTCGCGGCAATATCTATGACCGCTACGGCCGTACCCTTGTCAGCAATGAGGAGACCTACAACCTGAAGATAGACACGGACAAGCTCTTCGCAAACGACGACCCGAACTCGGTCATCCTTGAGCTTGTACACATGGTGCAGGGCTACGGCGACGAATATACCGACGACCTGCCCATAAGCATGACCCCGCCGTTTGAGTACGATCCGGACATGACGGCGATCCAGCGCACGATGCTGGACGCGTACTATGTCCGTCAGGAGATAGACCCGAACTCCACGGCGGTCGAGCTCATGAGCTATATGCGCACGAGATATAATATCGACAACAGCTACTCCGCCGAGGAGATGCGCATCATCGCCGGCGTGCGATATTCGATAAACGTCCGCTACGCCGTCAACACCGCCGACTATATCTTCGTCGAGGACGCGAGCATGAAGCTCATCTCGTCGATCATGGAGAACAAGCTCGTCGGCATCGAGGTCGAGCGTGCATACAGCCGTAAATACGGCACGGAGTACGCCGCGCACATCCTCGGCTATACCGGCCTTATGACGCAGGAGGAGTATGAGAAATATTCTCTGCTGAACTACTCTACCGACGCCATGGTCGGTAAGGACGGCGTCGAATACGCCTTTGAAAACTACCTCCACGGCAAGGACGGCAAGGTCATTGAGACGCGAAACTCCGCCGGTACGGTGCTCGCGACGGTATACGAGGAGGAGCCGGAGCCCGGAAACCATGTGTACCTGACGATCGACAGCGTCCTGCAGGAGCAGACCGAGCGTATCCTTGCAAACGGCGTGTCGATACTCAAGCAGAACATTGCCCAGAAGCGCGCCGAGGGCACGGCGCGAGGCGACTATAACGTCGACCTCAAGGACGAGATCACCGGCGCTGCCGCCGTGGTCGTGAACGTCAAGACCGGCGAGCCGCTTGCGATGGCAAGCTGGCCGACCTACAATGTCGCGACGATACTGGAGGACTATCAGGAGCTGCTCGAAGCGGAGAACGCACCGCTCTTTAACCGCACGCTGATGGGCACCTACGCCCCCGGCTCGACCTTCAAGCCATGCACGGCAATTGCCGCGCTCACGATGGGCATAGTAAACACCGAGGACAAAATAAAGTGTGAGGGCGTCTACACAAGGTACGCGGCCGAAGGCTACGCGCCTGAGTGCTGGATCTGGAACTCGACGAAGGATCACCTGACCCACCCGGAGGAGAACGTCACGACCGCTATCCGCGACTCGTGCAACTATTACTTCTACTCCATCGGCAACTTCCTCGGTGTCGACGACCTCGGCAAGTTTGCTGCGAACTTCGGTCTCGGCGAATATTCGGGAATTGAGCTTGTCGAAGCCAAGGGCAATATGTCCAACCAGGCAAACCACATGGACTATGCCGGTACCGAGTGGCGAATAGGCGATACCCTGCAGGCCGCTATCGGCCAGTCCGACAGCGTTTTCACCCCGATACAGATGGCCGAATACTGCGCGACCGTTGCAAACTCCGGCACGCGCTATTCCGCGTCCATCCTCAAATCCATCAGAAACTACGATTACAGCGAAAAGCTCTATGACCGCGAGCCTACCGTTATGAGCACCGTCGAGTCCGCCGAGTATAACTGGGCGGCGGTGCACGAGGGTATGTGGCAGGTGCTTAACGACTATATAAACGAGAAGAACGTCAACGTCTGGGTCGACTGCCCGTGGCGCGTCGCCGGCAAGACCGGTACCGCGCAGAAGGGCGAAGGCATCCAGAACGATGGTATCTTCATGTGCTATGCCCCGTATAAGGATCCGGAGGTCGCGATATTCGTCGTCGTCGAGCGCGGCGGCGCCGGTGCTGACGTGCAGTTCATCGCGCGCCACATCATGGACGCCTATATCACTATAATGGGCTACAGCGACACCTCCGAGACGGAAATGACGCTTCTTAAATAAAGCTATTGAAGTTTCGGGAATTTGTGTATATAATTAGCTGGACGAACAAATAAGGTATTTTGCATATAAGGAAACGGAGAAGAGTATGAATATTGCATTGATGGCGCATGACAGAAAGAAAGAGCTTATGGTGCAGTTCTGCATTGCCTACTGCGGCATTTTAGCAGAGCACTCGCTTTGCGCGACCCATGTCACGGGTAAGCTTGTCTCGGAGGCGACAGGCCTTCCGATAACGCTTTACCTCCACGCGGATCAGGGCGGCGCGCAGCAGATCGGCGCACGCATATCCTTCAATGAGATCGACCTTGTGCTCTTCTTCTGCGATCCCGCAAACCCCAAGGGCTTTGACGATATCAACAAGATCGAGCGCCTGTGCGACCAGTACCAGATCCCCTTTGCGACCAACGCCGCGACGGCGGAGGTGCTCGTTCAGGGTCTGCGCCGCGGCGACCTTGACTGGCGCAACATCGTCAATCCCCAGAAGAGATAAGCCGCACAGCAGCTATACAGCGCGTTTTTATTCCGAAGCCGTCTGCATGAACGGCTTCGGAATTCATGCGTATATTGAAAGGATGCACATATATGGCAAAGGTATCACCGCGCACGCTTTCCGGCTTTATGGAGCTGCTGCCGGAGCAGCAGATGAAGATGGAGCGCATGATGGAGATCCTCCGTCAGAGCTATTCCGTCTATGGCTTTACGCCGCTTGACACACCGATAATCGAGTCCGCCGAGGTGCTGCTCGCCAAGGGCGGCGGCGAGACCGAGAAGCAGATATACCGCTTCATGAAAGGCGAGAGCGACCTTGCCCTGCGCTTTGACCTCACCGTCCCGCTGGCAAAATACGTCGCCGGGCACTACGGCGAGCTGACCTTCCCGTTCCGCCGCTATCAGATCGGCAAGGTCTACCGCGGCGAGCGCGCCCAGCGCGGCCGCTTCCGCGAGTTCTATCAGGCCGATATCGACGTGATAGGCGACGGCAAGCTCGACATCATAAACGAGGCGGAGATCCCCGCCATCATATATAACACCTTCTCAAAGCTCGGCATAACCAAGTTCAAGATCAAGGTCAACAACCGCAAGATCCTCAACGGCTTCTATGCCATGAACGGCATGAGCGAGCGCGCCGGGGACATCATGCGCACTGTCGATAAGCTCGATAAGATCGGCGCGGAAAAGGTGCGCCAGCTTCTCATTGACGATGTCAAAATGCTCCCCTGCAAGGCGGAGAACGTGCTTGACTTCATGGCTATCTGCGGCAGCAATGACGAGGTCATCGCGGCGCTCGAACGCTACCGCGGCATGGACGCGACCTTTGACCAGGGGCTGGACGAGCTCAAGACCGTCACGGGCTACCTCGCGGCCTTCGGCGTTCCGGCGGAGAACTTCGCCGTAGACCTCACTATCGCGCGCGGGCTGGACTATTACACCGGAACAGTCTATGAGACCGAAATGACCGAGCACCCGGAGATAGGCTCCGTCTGCTCCGGCGGCAGGTACGATAACCTTGCCGAGTATTATACCGATAAGCAGCTGCCCGGCGTCGGCATCTCGATAGGGCTGACAAGGCTGTTCTACGTGCTCAATGAGCAGGGACTGCTGTCGGATGAGATAGTCACCGCACCGTGCGATGCGCTCGTTATCCCCATGACCGAGGACGCGGGCTTTGCCATCTCCGCCGCGACCGCTCTGCGCGCCGGCGGTGTGCGCACCCAGCTCTACGGCGAGAAGAAAAAGTTCAAGGCCAAGATGAGCTATGCCGATAAGCTTAAGGTGCCGTTCGTCGTGCTCGTGGGCGAGGACGAGATAAACGAGGGAATACTGTCCGTCAAGAACATGCAGACCGGCGAGCAGGTAAAGCTCAGCCCGGCGGCCGCGGCGGAGCATATCGCCGCCGTCATAAAAGAAAGAAACAGCGGCGCTGTTATAAAAGAGTAAGCAGCTGTTTATAGATAGGAGAAAAGAGTATGACACAATCCCGTACACATACCTGCAATGAGCTCCGCATTGAGAACGTGGGGCAGAAGGTCAAAATAGTCGGCTGGATGGAGAACGTCCGCGAGGTCGGCAGTAATTTCGCGTTCGTCGTCGTGCGCGATTTTTACGGCACGACTCAGGTCGTCATTGAGGACGAGGCTATGATGTCCGTCGTCAAGGGCATCAATAAGGAGTCCACTATCTCCGTCGAGGGCACTGTGCGCGAGCGCGCCAGCAAGAATCCCAAGCTCCCGACCGGTGATATCGAGGTCGTCCCTGAGAAGATCGAAGTCCTCGGCAAGTGCCGCTATAACGAGCTGCCCTTTGAGATAAACCGCAGCCGCGAGGCCGATGAGACCCAGCGTCTCAAGTACCGCTATCTCGACCTCAGAAACCCCGCTGTCAAGAAGAACATCATCCTCCGCTGCAACGTCGTCGCAGCTCTGCGCCAGGCGATGACCGAGCACGGCTTCCTTGAAATCACAACGCCCATACTCACCGCCTCCTCTCCTGAAGGCGCGCGCGACTATCTCGTCCCTGCGAGAAAGCACCCCGGCAAGTTCTATGCTCTGCCGCAGGCTCCGCAGCAGTTCAAGCAGCTGCTCATGACCTCCGGCTTTGACCGCTATTTCCAGATCGCCCCCTGCTTCCGCGATGAGGACGCGCGCGGCGACCGTTCCCCCGGCGAGTTCTACCAGCTCGATATGGAGATGGCCTTCGCCACTCAGGAGGATGTTTTTGCCGTCCTTGAGGACGTGCTGCCTCCGATCTTTGCAAAGTACGGTACCTATGATATCGCTTCCAAGGCTCCGTTCACCCGCATCCCCTATCTTGAGGCAATGGAGAAGTACGGCTCCGATAAGCCCGATCTGCGCATTGACCTTGTCGTGCAGGACATCACCGCGCTCGTGCAGGGCACGGAGTTTGCGCCCTTTGCAGCTGGCAATGTTGTAAAGGCCGTCGCCGTCTCCGGATGCGAGATGACCAGAAAGCAGATAGACAAGCTCTGCGCCGATGTCGAGGTGCAGGCGGGCAATAAGCCCTATTGGTTCAAGGTCGAGGAAAACGGCGAGTTCGTCGGCGGCATCAGCAAGTTCCTCAATGACCGCAAAGACAGCATCATCGAGGCTCTCGGCCTGAAGCCGGGTTACCTCGTCGCCGTCGCGGCAGGGAAGAAGGACGCTGCACAGAAGACCGCGGGCGTCATGCGCAAGATGCTCGGCGCGGCAGTTCCCGGCCACATGGACAAGGAGCGCTACGAGTTCTGCTGGATCGTCGACTTCCCGATGTACGAGATCGGCGAGGAGTCCGGCGAGCTTGAGTTCTGCCACAACCCGTTCTCCATGCCCTCCGGTGGGCTGGATGTGCTGCTCAAGGCAGAGCGCGGCGAGATAGACCCGCTCACCATCACCGCCGACCAGTACGACCTTGTCTGCAACGGCGTTGAGCTCTCCTCCGGTGCTGTCCGCAATCACGATCCTGAGATAATGATAAAGGCCTTCGAGATGGTGCGTCTCGGCGAAGAGGACGTCAAGAAGAAGTTCCCCGCAATGTACAACGCCTTCTGCTACGGCGCTCCCCCTCATGCCGGTATCGCTCCGGGCGTCGACCGTATGGTCATGCTCCTCTCCGGTGAGGAGAGCATCCGCGAGGTCATTGCTTTCCCGATGAACAAGAACGCACAGGATGTCATGATGGGTGCGCCCTCCACGGTCGAGCAGAAGCAGCTTGACGAGCTGCACATTGCCACCGTCGGTGAGCTCGAAGAGTAAAAAATAAGTATAAATACGGCGGAGCGCCCTGCGGAGAATATCCGGGGGCACTCCGCCGTGTCGTATATGGCAGGGGAGGATGAAGTATGTTTTCGAGCATCAACAGCTTCGGCGTCAGCGGCATCGGCGGCTACGGCGTCGAGGTCGAGGTATACATATCGAACGGACTTCCGGGCTTTGACATTGTCGGACTTCCGGACGCCGCCGTCAAGGAGGCGCGCGAGCGTGTGCGCGCCGCGATAAAGAATAACGGCTTCCGCTTCCCGGTCAGCAGGCTCACGGTAAACCTCGCACCCGCGGATAAGAAGAAAGCCGGTACGGTCTATGACCTGCCGATACTCGTCGGCATCCTTGCCGCCTCCGGGGACATTGACGCGCCTGGGAGCGACACGGCCTTTATCGGTGAGCTGTCCCTGCTTGGGGAGCTGCGTCCAGTCCAAGGCGCGCTGCCGATGGCGCTTGCCTCGGCGCGCGAGGGTGTGCGTGAGCTGTTTGTCCCTGCCGAGAACGCGGATGAAGCCGCCTTTGCCGAGGGCATAACCGTGTACCCCGTGAAGAATGTGCGGGAGCTGCTGCGCCATCTGCGCGGCGAGGAAAAGATAGAACCCGCGCAGCCGCCGAGACCCGGAGAGGATGTGCGTCCGCTGCCGGATTTTGCCGACGTCAAGGGGCAGGAGAATGTCAAGCGCGCCTTTGAGATCGCCGCCGCGGGCGGGCACAATATCCTTATCGTCGGCCCGCCGGGCGCGGGCAAGTCCATGATGGCAAAGCGCCTGCCGGGCATACTTCCGGAGATGAGCCGGGACGAGATGATCCAGTGTACCGAGATCCACTCCGTCGCGGGACTCACCGGGCGCGAGCACCCGATAATTTCACAGCGCCCGTTCCGCGCGCCGCACCATACGGTGTCGGCGATAGGCCTTGCCGGGGGCGGCAGCTTCCCGCGCCCCGGAGAGATAAGCCTTGCGCATAACGGCGTGCTGTTTCTTGATGAGCTGCCGGAGTTTCGCAGCGACGTGCTGGAGGTGCTGCGACAGCCACTTGAGGACGGGGAGGTCACGGTCTCGCGTGTGTCGGGTTCGGTGACGTTTCCCAGCCGCTTCATGCTTGTGTGCGCGATGAATCCGTGCAAATGCGGGTGGTACGGGCACCCGTCAGGGCGCTGCCGCTGCTCTGAGAAGGACGTCCGCCGCTATCATTCAAAGATATCCGGCCCGCTGCTCGACAGGATAGATATCATCGTCGAAGTCCCCGCACTGGAATATGACGAGCTGCGCAGCCGCACACCGGCCGAAAGCTCCGCTGAGATAAAAAAGCGCGTCGACGCGGCGCGGGAGCGTCAGCATGCACGCTTTGCCGGGGACGGCAGTATGTGCAACGCGCGCATCGGCAGCGCCGGTCTGCGTGAATTCTGTGCGCTCAATGCCGAATGCGATGAGCTTATGAAGGCGGCCTTCAGCGCGATGAACCTCTCCGGGCGCAGCTATGACAGAATACTGCGCGTCGCGCGCACGATCGCCGACCTTGCGGGGGAGGAGAATATCGCGCCGGAGCACATCGCCGAAGCGATACAGTACCGCACCTACGACCCGACCGGCGGG
>CAKTPR010000014.1 GCA_934591725.1 uncultured Oscillospiraceae bacterium | reverse complement strand
GCAAACCTCATCCTCGGCGACGTGTTCAAAGTCCCCGGCTCCACGGTCGTGGATACGCACTGCATCCGCATTTCAAATCTCCTCGGCCTTGTGGATGATCTCAAGGATCCGGTGAAGATCGAGATGGAGCTGAGGAAGATACTGCCGCCTGAGCACTCCTCGGATTTCTGCCACTGCATAGTCCTGCACGGCAGGGCGGTGTGCATCGCGAGAAGGCCGGAGTGCGAAAGGTGCTGCGTCAGGCACCTGTGCCGGCACTATTCGGGCTAAGATTAAATAGATAGGGAGAGAAGAAAATGAAAGCAATCGTCAGCGTGTTCGCAAAGGACAGCAAGGGCATCACCGCCTATGTCACCTCGCTGCTTGCCCAGAAGGAAATAAACATCCTCGATATCAGCCAGACTCTGATGCAGGAGTATTTCGCAATGATAATGCTCGTCGACCTTGCCGACTGCACCCTGCCCTTTGATGAGCTGATCCGTTTCCTCAAGGAAAAGGGCGAGGAGCGGACGCTCGATATCCATATCCAGCGGCAGGACATCTTTGAAGCCATGCACAGGATCTGAGGTGCCCCATGAGCTATCTCTTCAACAGCAGTGAAATCCTGCAGACCATTGACATGATAAACCAGCAGCACCTCGATGTGCGCACGATCACCATGGGCATAAGCCTTTTGGACTGCGCGAACGAGAGCATGGACGAGTGCTGCCGGAAGATCTACGACAAGATATGCCGCTGCGCCGGCAAGCTTGTCGAGACCGGCTGCGCCATCGAGCGGGAGCTGGGCATCCCCATCGTCAACAAGCGCATCTCGGTAAGCCCGATATCGCTCGTCGCTGCGGCGTGCCGGGAGGATGACTATACCCCCGTCGCCCTGACGCTCGACCGCGCCGCGCATGAGACGGGCGTGAACTTCATCGGCGGTTTCTCGGCGCTTGCGCATAAGGGCTTCACGAAAAGCGACCTGCGGCTTATTGATTCTATCCCCGCCGCACTCACGCAGACGGAGCTTGTCTGCTCCAGCGTGAACCTCGCCTCGACGAGAGCGGGCATAAACATGGACGCTGTCGCGCTCATGGGCAGAATAATAAAGCAGACCGCGGACATTGACCCGATGGGCTGCGCAAAGCTTGTCGTGTTCGCAAACGCCGTTGAGGATAACCCCTTTATGGCAGGGGCATTCCACGGCGTCGGCGAACCGGAGACGGTCATAAACGTCGGTGTGTCCGGCCCCGGCGTCGTCGCCCACGCGCTCAAGCAGTGCAAAGGCGAGAGTTTTGACGTTGTGGCGGAGACGATAAAGAAGACCGCTTTCAAGATAACGCGCATGGGCGAGCTTGTCGCGCAGGAGGCCTCGCGCCGTCTCGGCGTGCCCTTCGGCGTGGTCGATCTCTCCCTTGCGCCCACTCCCGCAATCGGCGACAGCGTCGCCGAGATACTGGAGATAATGGGTCTTGAAAAGTGCGGCACGCACGGCACGACCGCCGCTCTCGCGCTCCTCAACGATGCAGTCAAAAAAGGCGGCGTCATGGCTTCGAGCCATGTCGGCGGCCTGTCCGGCGCGTTCATCCCTGTGTCTGAGGACGCGGGAATGATCTCTGCCGTGGAGGACGGTATGCTCTGCATCGATAAGCTCGAAGCCATGACCTGCGTCTGCTCGGTCGGGCTTGACATGATCGCCGTCCCCGGCGACACGAGCGCCGATACCATCTCTGCCATCATTGCCGACGAGGCTGCTATCGGCATGGTGAACAACAAGACCACCGCCGTGCGCATCATCCCGGCAAAGGGCAAGACCGTCGGCGACACGGTTGATTTCGGCGGGCTTCTCGGCTCTGCGCCGATAATGCCGCTGCATGACGGCAGCGCCGCAGAGTTCATCGCCCGCGGCGGACGCATCCCCGCCCCGCTGCACAGCCTGAAGAACTGAGCTGAGGGAAGAGAAGCATGGAAAAGAAACTGATGCTCATAGTAAACCCTGCCGCGGGACGCGGCGGGTATAAGGTGAATTTCGCCGAAGCGCTGCACACGCTCGACCTCGGCGGGTACAGGACGACGATGTTCTTCACCTCCGGACGCGGGGAAGCAACGGAGTTTGCCGCACGCCAAGCCGGGGCATTCGATACGGTCGCCTGCATCGGCGGGGACGGTACGCTCAGCGAGGTGCTCGCCGGGCTCATGCAGCTCGATTCCCCGCCCCCTGTCGGGTATATGCCAATGGGCACGGCGAACGACGTTGCAACGACGCTCGGCCTGCCGAAGAACGATACGGTTGGCGCGGCGCGCAGGATAGTCCACGGCACGGCGCACCCCTTTGACGTCGGCGGCTTCGGGGACGATAAATATTTTGCCTATATCGCGGCCTTCGGCGCATTCACCGAGGTGAGCTATGCCACCCCGCAGGATCAGAAAAAGCGGCTGGGTCACCTGGCCTATGTGCTCCAGGGCGCGCAGCAGCTTGGAAAGATAGAGAGCTACAAGACCCGCGTCGAGTATGACGGCGGCGTCGTGGAGGCGGATCTGCTCTACGGCAGCATGTCAAACTCCACCTCGGTCGCGGGCATCGTCCGCCTGCCGAGCGAGATGGTCTGCCTCGGCGACGGGATGAGCGAGCTTGTGCTGGTGAAGAACCCCGGCAGCGTCGCGGGCTTCGGAGAGATCGTCGAGAGCGTGCTGTCCCAGCGCTTTGACAGCGAAAATCTCCTCATTCTCCACACGCGTCAGGCGCGGTTCATCTTCGATAAGCCGGTGTCATGGACGCGCGACGGCGAGGCCGGCGGCGAATATCAGGATATCACGCTCAAAAACTACGAGTGCCCGGTGCAGATGATCTTCTGATTTTCTCGGAAAACGCAATTAAACCTTGCAATATCCGACCATAATATATATAATAATGCAGCACCGGTTTTCACGGAAACCAGTGCTGCTTTTGAAAATATGCGTGCCCACAGGCACAAAGAAAGGAAGAGCGCCAAATGAAACGTCAAAAAATTTCCGGCATCTATGCCGACGCGGAAGCTCTCGGCGGCCAGAGCATGACAGTATGCGGCTGGGTCAGGACTGTCCGCGACATGAAAAACTTCGGGTTTATCGAGCTTAATGACGGCAGCTGCTTCAAGTCGCTGCAAGTCGTATTTGAGAGGAGCTCACTGAATAATTACGAAGAGATAGCAAAGCAGAACGTAGGCGCTGCCCTTATCGTCCACGGCACGCTTGTTCTCACACCGGAGGCAAAGCAGCCCTTTGAGCTGAAGGCCGACGAGATCGCCGTCGAGGGCGCGTCCACGCCGGACTATCCCCTCCAGAAGAAGCGCCACAGCGTGGAGTTCCTGCGCACGATCCAGCACCTCAGACCCCGCACCAATCTCTTCTCCGCCACCTTCCGCGTCCGCAGCGTCGCGGCGCAGGCGGTGCATGAGTTTTTCCAGCAGCGCGGCTTCGTGTATGTCAACACCCCCATCATCACCGGCTCCGACTGCGAGGGCGCGGGCGAGATGTTCCGCGTCACCACGCTCGATCTCAACAACCTCCCTCTCAAGGAGGACGGCACTGTTGATGACAGCAAGGACTTCTTCGGCAAGCCGACGAGCCTGACCGTCTCAGGCCAGCTCAATGCCGAGAACTTCGCCATGGCCTTCGGCGATGTCTATACCTTCGGCCCCACCTTCCGCGCCGAGGTCTCCTATACCCAGCGCCACGCCGCCGAGTTCTGGATGATCGAGCCGGAGATGGCCTTTGCCGACCTCAACGATTATATGGACACCGCCGAGGCGATGGTCAAGTATATCATCAACCGCACCATGGAGCGCTGCCCGCAGGAGATGGAGTTCTTCAACTCCTTTGTCGATAAGGGCCTGCTTGAGAGACTGCACAATGTCGTCAGCAACGACTTCGGCCGCGTGAGCTACACCGAGGCGGTCGAGATACTCAAGAACAGCGGCAGAAAGTTCGAGTACCCCGTCGAGTGGGGCATCGATCTTCAGACCGAGCATGAGCGCTACCTGACCGAGGAAGTGTTCAAAAAGCCCATCTTCGTCACCGATTACCCCAAGGACATCAAGGCCTTCTATATGCGCATGAATGACGACGGCAAGACCGTTGCGGCGGCGGACTGCCTTGTCCCCGGCATCGGCGAGATCATCGGCGGCAGCCAGCGTGAGGAGCGTCTCGATATGCTCGAAAAGCGCATGGACGAGCTGGGGCTCAAGAAAGAGGACTACTGGTGGTACCTCGACCTGCGCCGCTACGGCAGCTGCCGTCACGCGGGCTACGGCCTCGGCTTTGAGCGTATGGTCATGTACCTCACCGGCGTGAGCAACATCCGCGATGTTGAGCTCCACCCCCGCACGACCGGCAACGCAGATTTCTAAAAACCGAAAAATGCAGCGTCTGGAAACAGACGCTGCAATTTTTATACGCTCTTCCACAGCCTTATCACGCCGCGGTCGTTGAGCTGCTGTATCGTCACAAGCAATATAGGGAACAGCAGCATCCCCCACACGCCGCACACTCGCCAGCCGACGTATATCGCCGCGAGCGAGGCGATGGGATCAAGACCGATCTGGTCGCCGAGGAGCTTTGCCTGTGTGCAGCTGCGCACGAGATTGACGAGCGCCCAGCATACTATGAGGCCGACAGCCCGCCCGGTGCTGCCGAGCAGCAGACAGACCACCGCCCACGGCACCAGCACCACGCCCGTGCCGAACACCGGCAGCGCATCTATCAGTGCGGTCACGGCGGCGATGCCGAGCGCGCCGCGCACACCGAGCAGCAGGAACGCGATAAGCAGCTCTATAAAGGTCATCGCCATAAGTATGAGCTGGGCGCGCATGAAGCCGCCGAAGCTGCCGCGCAGATCGGCGCCCAGCCCCTCAAGGCGCTGGCGGAAGCCCGCAGGCAGCTGTGCGAGGATAAAGGCGTTTATCTTCGGAAAGGCCGCGGAGATAAAATAGGTGCCGATCCCCGCCGTCACGATGAACAGCAGCGTGTCGGGACTTGCCTGCGCTGTGCGTGAGAGAAAGGCGATGGCCTGCTTCGATATCGCCGCGGGCAGGGAATAGAGCATGTCCCCGATGGAGGAAGCCGCCGTCTCAAGATATGCCGCCGTGCCCTCCGGGGCGCTGCCGATGTAGTCCATGGCGCGGTTCTCAAGCTCTAAGAGCTTTTGCTCGATAAGACTCATGAGCCCCGGCACGCTCTGCATGAACTCCGTGACCGTGCCGACACCCTTGAGCACGAGCGCGGCCGCCGCCCATAACAGCAGCGCGAGCGTAAGCAGCACGCACAGTGCCGCTGCCGCGCTGCGTCTCCAGCCGTGCCGGGAGAGACAGCTCACCGGCTTTTCCAGCAGCGCCGCCAGCAGGTACGCCGTTATGAACGGCGCTGCCCACGGCAGTATGAAGCGCACGCACAGCCATACGAGACCGACCGTCCCCGCCGCGTACAGCAGCAGCGCGAAATATCCGGCAAGCTTTTCCTGCATTCCCTCACCACCCGTCGTTTTTTCTCCCGGTATTATTTGCCAATTATACCGTTTTTTATTCATCGAACCCCCGGCCGCGGCGCTGTATATAATGGATTGGGCCGGTGCTTTCTGTGCCGCGCCCGCACTGTAATCTGCGGCACTGGAGGAAAAGAAATGCTTATAGTGCAAAAATTCGGCGGCAGCTCCATAGCGGACGGAGACAGGCTGCGCCGCGCGGCAGGCATTTGTATGCGGCAGCGGCAGAACGGAAACGAAGTTGTGGTCGTAGTCTCGGCAATGGGCGATACTACCGACCTTCTTGCGGACAGGGCGCGCGTGCTCGGCGGCAAGCCCTCCCCGCGTGAGATGGACGCACTCATCACTACCGGCGAGCAGCAGTCGGCGGCGCTGCTCGTCATGATGATGGAGAGCCTCGGCATACCGGCAGTGTCCCTTGCCGGGTGGCAGGCGGGAATATACACCGACTGCCGCTATGGCGACAGCGACATACGGCTCATCGCGCCGGTGAGGATAAGGGAGGCGCTGAGCCGCGGCAGAGTCCCGGTCGTGACGGGGTTTCAGGGCGTCTGCGCCGCCGGGGACATAACGAGCCTTGGCCGCGGCGGCTCGGATACGACGGCGGTCGCCCTCGCCGCCGCGCTTGAGAGCGACTGCTGCGAGATATACACCGACGTCGACGGCATATATACCGCCGACCCGCGCCTGATACCGGACGCGGTGAAGCTCGGCGCGATAGATTACCGGGATATGCTCGCCCTTGCCGAGGCCGGTTCGCAGGTGCTCCACGCGAAATCCGTGGAGCTTGCGATGGCAAACTCCGTCGTGATACACCTGCTCTCGTCGTTTACCGACGCACCCGGCTCGCAGGTGCGTGCGCTGCGCGACGGCAGCCGCCCGGACTTTGCCGGGATAACGCGCAGCCGCGCCAGCGGCGAAATAAGCCTTGCCGGCAAGGCGGCGGACGCCGCAGCGTTGTCGCGGGCGGTGCTGCTGCTCGCAGCGGAGGGGATCGAGGTGCTGTCCGGCAGCGCCGGCAGCGGGAGAATAAGCATCCTTGTGGAGGAAGCGGAGCAGCCGCGCGCCATGCAGCTTCTGCACAGGAAAATGATATTGGATGCGTTGAAATAGAAAAAGGCGCTGCAAGGAAAAATCCTTGCAGCGCCGGGGTTTATAATAACGCATCAGAAGTAGAACCAGTAGTACCCGCCATAGCGCGCGCGGTAGAGACAGTATATGCCGACCGCGATGTGCCCCAGCAGCAGGACGATGCCGAGCAACGCTTTCCATACGCTGCCGCGGTCTTTCCAATCCGTGTCCTGCACCAGACGCATCAGCAGCGCAATGGAGACGGAGAACAGGATCGGATAGAGCGCGAGACCGCCCCAGTCAAAGTTGCCGTCGTTCGCGCGAAAGCCCGTCTCGGTCAGGACGCAGGCCTCAAGGATCGCGACGGCGTCGCAGATAACGATAAGCCAGATGTGCTTTGCCTTGTTCTCCTTCGGCGCTTGCAGCGCGAGGGAATACACCGGCAGCAGCAGGCTGCGCAGGTACATTATGAGCACCGAGAGCCCAGCCGTGCCGAGCAGCAGCCGGAGGGCGACACCGGAGGAGGTTCCAGCAAAATCGCCGGAGAACAGGACAAGGTACTGCCAGACGCAGGCAAGCCCCGCCGGGACGACGGATAGCCCAAGGATAACGTCGTTTTTGAAATACCGCGCGCGGTACTTTATGAAGTCGGCAAGCAGCATCACCGCGAGCATCGGGATGAACGCGAAGGCAAAGTTCGGCTTGAAGAGCGTCGCGATAAGAAAGCTCAGCGCCGTGCCCAGCCACGGGAGAAAGCTTATCCTGCCGTGCCGCTTATCCCAGCAGTCAAAGAAGAAAAGGAAAACAAACGGAATAAACGTGCGGCTGAAAAGCACGGTCATGTTGTGGTAGACGTTGCCGTTATATACGCCGAGGTACATTTCTGTCTGATATCCGGGGATGATCCACGGGCCGCACAGCGCAGCGAGCACGACAGCGAGAAACGCGAAGCTGCCCTCAAGCTCCGGCAGCAGCCGACGCACGAGCAGCCAGACCGTGAATAGCCCAATAACGTTATTCGCCGCAAGGCACAGGCTCAGGAGAGTCTGCCCCCGGTGCTCGCCGAAAGCGCCGTAAAGGAAGCGGATGAGGTATGAGGACAGGCCGTAATCATTGTGCCCCATGGCAAGCTTCACATGGTTCGGCACGTCGGAGATCATGCCGTCAATGCACTCCAAGTAGAATATCCTCTGCCAGTTATACGCAAGGACGCACACGAGGACTATGCAGAACACCCTGCACAGTATCACGGAAGCCCTTTTTGTTTTGAGCTGCACGGCCATCACCGCCTCCACCATTCAGATACTCTGATTATAAAACAGCTTGCCGCTGTACGCAAGAAAAAAGGATGCGCGGGAAAACTTTCCGGCGCATCCTTTGCAGATACATCATCAATGCCTGCCGCGATCCTGCTTGTTCTTGCCCGTGAACATGGACAGGAAGTCGACATTGCCCTTCTTCTGGAGCACGTAGACGCAGCCCGCGAGCCCTGCCAGAGCCAGCACCGCAACTATGAGCCCGACCTTTACTACCGCGCTCACAGGATTGCCGCCGTTATCGTGACGGCCTGCCGAGGGGCTGGGCGATACCGCGCCGGGGCTGACGGACGGAGACGCGGAGACCGCAGGCGAAGCCGACGGCGTGGGTGTGGGCGTCGGCGAGGGGCTCGGCGTTGCTGCGGCCCTGACGGTCACGTCAAAGGTGCAGGTGTACTGCCCGTATACGACCGTCACGGTCTGCGTCCCGGCGGTCGTGAGCACCTTGGGAGTGCAGGTGAAGCCGGAGGTGATCTCCTTTGTGCCCTTGTTGGTGACGACGCGGAGGGTGAGCCCCGTACTGTCGAGCCTGTCGCCGACGGTGTACTCGACCTTTGTCGGGCGTGCCGCCACGGTCACTGTCTGGACGACCTCTTTTTCCTCTGCGACCTTTACCGTAAAGGTGCAGGTCTTGCCGGCGTAGGTGACGGTTATGGTCTGGCTGCCGGCGGTATTGAGCACTGTGGGCGAGCAGTCAAGCCCAGAGGAGATGTCAAAGTGCGAGTTCCCGGCATAGGCGCGGATAGAAAGCCCCTCGGTCTCAAGATTGTCGCCGACCTTGTACTGGGTCTTCTTCGGCAGGGTGACAACGCCGATGCCGTCAACGGTGAATTCCTTGTTCTCGACCGTTACGTAGAAATAGCACACCGCGCCGCCATAGCTTATGGTCACGGTCTGCGTCCCGGCCTCGTTGAAAACGTTGGGCGCGCCGGTGTAGCCCTGAGAGACGATCTCGCTGCTGCCGTTGTCGTAATTGACCTGAAGGCGCATGCCGCTGAGGTTGAGCGCGTCACCGACCTGGTACCGCGTTGTCGAGGGCATACTGTCAATGGAGATGGACACGACCTTCGGCGTTGCCACGGTGACGACCATCGGCTCGCTCATCGCGCTGACGGAAAGGCCGTTATTCGTGTTCGTGACGCTGCAGGTGTAGTATGTAGTACCGGCGGCGGAGGTATCGGGGGAGTAGACCGGGTCGGTCGCGCCGTCAATGGGAATGCTCGTGAAGCCGACGCCGGTGTACCACTGATAGCTCAGGCTGCCGCCGTCCGTCGTCGATGCGCTGACGGAGAGCAGAACGCTGCTGCCGGGTGCGCAGTTAACGTCCTGACAGGTCTGGATGCTCGGCAGAGCGGGCGTGAGGTCTATCGAGCAGTTTATGGTGTAGTTCTCAACGCCGCTGACCCGGATAGAGAAATCGTATTCTCCGGCTGCGGTCGCAGCGCCGCCGAGAAGGAGACGGCGGGTGCTGCCGCTGAAGTCGTCGACCAGCGTGCAGCCAGTGGGCAGATCGAGAGAGACGACCTGCGCCCCGGTGTCTACATTACTTATATAGCAGTTGAGATTATCACCGGCGGTGTAGCTTCCAAGGGGGACGAACTCTTCGGCGTAAGCGCAGGGGAGAACCGAAAAGACGGCCAGCAGAGCAAGAGCCAGCGAAGTCAGAAGTTTTTTCATAGTCAGAAGCAGATCCTTTCAAACACAAACATAAGACACGAAGCCAAAATCATGTTCATATTCAGGGAGCATAATGGCACAAAATCGGTCTTTTGTCAACATGGCAGATGTTAAATATACTCCGTTCCCGGAAAATGCCGGGAATAAATATATTTGTTGAGAACGGGCTTTATATGTGCTAATATATAAAGTAAATAGAGTGCATAACGACCGGCCGCACGGGTCGGCGGAGGAGGGTTATTATGGCTTTTACGCCGTGGTATAAGGAGATGTCCGTGTATCATATCTGGCCGCGCAGCTTCTGCGACGGCAATGGAGACGGCATCGGCGATCTGTGGGGCGTACTGTCGAAGCTGGATTATATAAAGAGCCTGAACGTGGACGCGATCTGGTTCTCGCCCCTGTACCCCTCGCCGAACGCCGATTACGGGTACGACATTTCCGATTATATGAACATTCACCCGGATTACGGCAACCTTGACGTGTTCCGTCAGGTACTCGACGGCGCGCATGAGCGCGGCCTGCGGGTGTTCATGGATCTTGTTGTGAACCACAGCTCGGATGAGCATCCGTGGTTCAAGGAGAGCCGCAGGTCTAAGGACAGCCCTTATCATGATTATTACTTCTGGCGTCCCGGCCGCCGCGGCGGGATAAACGGGAAAAAGCTCCTGCCGCCGAATAACTGGACGAGCCTCTTCGAGGGCGGCGCATGGGAGTATGACAGTAACTTAGACGAATTTTATCTGCATTTGTTCGCAAAAAAACAGCCGGATCTCAATATGGATAATCCCGCCGTGCGCGAGGAGGTCAAAAAGATCCTGCGCTTCTGGCTGGACATGGGTGTCGACGGCTTCCGTGAGGACGTTATCACCTTTGTCTCCAAGGCTCCCGGCCTGCCGGATGCGTACCCGAAGCTCCCTGCGGCAAACGGCATGAAGTATTACTCCAACCGCCCGGAGGTACACGCCTATCTCAAGGAATTCAAGCGCGATGTGTTCAGTAATTATGACTGCTTTGTCGTCGGCGAAAGCCCGATGACCACGGCGGATGTCGCGCTCAGCTATGTCACCGAGGGGCCGGAGCACGTGCTCGATGAGATGATCGCCTTCTCGCACATGGAGGCGGACTGCTTTTATAACGAAGTCCTCCCGACCAAGTTCAATCTCGTGAAGATGAAAAGGGCCTTCACCGACTGGCAGCTCAAGCTCGAAGGGCGCGGCTGGAACGCTTTGTACATCGAGAACCATGACCATCCGCGCATCATCAGCCGCTACGGCAGCGAGAAGTACCATGACGAGAGCGGGAAGATGCTCGCCGCCATGTATATTCTTCAGCGCGGCACGCCTTTTATCTATCAGGGGCAGGAGATCGGCATGACGAATATCGCCCTGCCGAGGCTCGATATGTATAAGGATGTGGCGACCTTCAACATCGCCCGCATCGCATCGAAGCTCATGCCGAAAAAGTCTGTCCTGAAGCTCATCCAGCGCGCGACGCGCGAGAACGCGCGCACGCCTGTGCAGTGGTCGGACGCTGAGAACGCCGGCTTCAGCACTGCCGAGCCGTGGTTCAGCGTGAATCCGAACTATAAGCAGATAAACGTCGAGGCGCAGGAGGACGACCCCAGCTCGCTCCTGAATTTCTACCGGCGCCTGCTGGCTTTCAGAAAAAGCAACGCCGTCGCGCTCTACGGCACGTACAAAGAATACCGGCCCAAGGACAAGAACTTCTATGTATATGAACGCCGCCATGAGGGCAAGCGCCTGCTGGTGATCTGCTGCTTTGCCCCGGAGTTTACGCGCTTTGACGCACCTGAGGGTATCACGCTTGACGACTGGACGCTGGAGCTTTCAAATTATGACGGCTGCTTTGTCATCGGCAACGGCTTCACCGCACGCCCCTATGAGCTGCGCGTGTACAGCAAGGGGTGAGCGCATGGCAGCGACGAATGAAAAGGCTTATGCCAAGCTCAACATATCCCTTGACGTTACCGAGCGCCGGGATGACGGCTACCATGATATGCTCATGGTCATGCAGACCGTCTCTCTGTGCGACGAGATAACCGTGACGCTCGACGGGAGCGGCCGTGTGCGCGCGCGCAGCAGCCTGCGCTTCATCCCCGGTGACGAGCGCAACCTTGCCGTAAAGGCGGCGCTGTGCTTCCTTGAGGAGACGGGGCACGCCGGGCAGGGCATGCTCATTGAGATAAACAAGCGCATCCCGGTCGGCGCGGGCATGGGCGGCGGCTCGTCGGACGCGGCAGCAGTGCTGCGCGCGCTGAACCGCCTGTATGGCGAACCGCTCGACCGTGAGCAGCTGCGCCGCCTGAGCGAGCGCATCGGCTCGGACGTGCCCTTCTGTGTCTATGGCGGCACGGCTCTGGCTTCCGGGCGCGGCGAAAAGCTCGAAGCGCTCCCGGATATGCCGGATTGCCGCTTCATTATATGCAAGCCTGAGTTTTCGATATCCACCCCTGAGCTCTTCAGAAAGCTTGACGAAATAAAGCTGCGCTGCCATCCCGATACGGCGGGGCTCGTTACGGCGATCCGGCAGGGGCAGCTCGCGCAGATATGCCGCCGTATGTATAACGTCTTCGAGGACGTTGACGACCGCCGTATGCGCACCGTTGCGGATATAAAAAGCCTGCTGCTCGATCACGGCGCGCACGGCGCGGTGATGACCGGCACGGGCTCTGCGGTGTTCGGCGTGTTCGACCCGGACAGGGATGTCTCCGCTGTGCGCGATAAGCTGCGTGCGGAGTACGGCTTCTGCGAAAGTGCCGCCTGCGTGGGTGGGCTGTGAAAAACTTTGTTTAGATATGAAAAAACCGTCAATACTGTATGTATCATTACATACGGTAAGGCGGTTTTTTCTATGGATAAGAGCAGGTTTTTGAGGATATGGGAAATTTCGGCGCTTGTTTCGCTGTGCGTGTGCCTGTGCGCGGCGGTCTGGGCGCAGGGGCGCAGCAGCGCCATCAGCGCCGACCTTGTGCGCCTGCACGTTCTCGCCGTCTCGGACGACGCTTATGAGCAGGCACTCAAGCTGCGTGTGCGCGACGCGGTGCTTGAATACATCACGCCCCGGCTTGACGGCTCCGAAAGCCCTGCCGACGCCCGCGCGGTGCTGAGCCGCGAGCTTGACGGCATAAGCCGCGCTGCGGCCTCCGCGGCGGAGGGACGCAAGGTAACCGTCAGCCTCGGCACAGAGCTTTACCCCAGCCGCGAATACGAGGGCTTCACGCTCCCGGCGGGGCGGTACGAATCCCTGCGCGTCGTCCTCGGCGAGGGCGCGGGTCACAACTGGTGGTGCATCGTGTTCCCGCCGGTGTGCCTGTCGGCTGTGCAGTCCGAGCAGGTGGAGGAAGCAATGAGCGTCGAGGACTATGCCCTCATAACCCGGCAGGACGGCTATGAGCTGCGCTTCCGCACGGTCGAGCTGTGGGGCGAGCTGCTCGAAAAGCTGGAGGAAAACGGCTGGATCGCCGCCGGGGACGAATAGTCTCAGCCGCGCCGCGGCGGATCGCCGCAGAACCGGACGGCCTTGCTCTTCTGTGACTTTCCCGGCATCAGCCCCGCGGGAGCCTTGGGCTTTGCGCGCCCCGCGCTCACGCGCTTCCAGACCTCCTCAAAGCCCTGGAGCGAGGAGGAAAGGTTTTTGTCCATTATATCATCTCCATATATTTTTCTCCGCCCTATTATATGCTTGCTCTTGCAAAGCCGCCAAAACTATGAGATAATTACGGCAAAGAGAACACTCCATATTTAACTCTTAGGAGAGATGAAAATGCCGAGATTTTTCATGGCCGGTACCAACATTCTGGGCGGCATGGCGATAATGAAGGGTCGGGACGCCGAGCACGTGCGCGTGCTGCGTCTGCGTCCGGGCGAGGATATGATAATCTGCGACGGGCAGGGCACGGACTATAAGTGCCGCCTTGTCAGCGCCGATAAGGAGCAGGTCGAGGCCGAAGTCATCGAGGTCGTCCCCTGCCCGGCGGAGCCGAGCGTCAAGGTCACGGTGCTCTGCGGCCTGCCGAAGGGCGACAAGACCGATTATATCATCCAGAAATGCGTCGAAGCCGGCGCGTATGAGATCATGTTCTTTGACAGTGAGCGCTGCATCGCAAAGCCCGATAAGCCTGAGAAGAAGCTCGAACGCTGGCAGCGCATCGCCGAGGAAGCGGCAAAGCAGTCCGGCCGCGGCATCATCCCGCAGGTGAGCTGGGCGGGGGACTTTACGGCCGTGCTCGATATCGCGGTGAAGAAGGATCTCGGCCTGTTCATGTATGAGACGGGCGAGCGCGAGAAGCTGGACGATGTCCTTTCCGCGAATAAGAGCATCGCGACCGCCGCTATCATCACCGGCCCTGAGGGCGGCTTTGCGCAGTTCGAGGCCGACCTTGCACGCGTCTGCATGCTGCACATCTGCTCGATGGGCGAGCGCATCCTCCGCTGCGAGACCGCGCCTGTCGTCGCGCTGACTGCGGCGATGTACGCCACCGGGAACCTGAGCTGAGAAACCAGACACTGATAAAAAGACGGAGCCTGCGCCGGTAACGCGCAGGCTCCGCAAGCTAAATGAATGGATACCTTTAATTCTGTAATGTTTGCCCTCTCGCTGATGGTGAGCATAGCTGCCGCCGTGTGTATGCAGCGCCGCCCCGCGGCGGCGCTGCCGTCGGGCGGACACAGCAAAAACACATACCGCCTATTCCTGCTGCTGATCCTCATCGCGGGCGTTGCGCTGCGCGTGTGGGACTTCGGGAGCATCCCCGGCGGCGTGAATCAGGACGGGGCGATGGCCGCGGTCGACGCCAAGGCTCTCGCCGATTACGGCACCGACCGCTTCGGCACATGGCTGCCCTGCCACCTCTACGCCTGGGGCTACGGGCAGATGAGCAGCCTCATGTCATATCTGATCGCGCCGTTTGTGAAGCTCTTCGGCCTGAGCGTCGTGACTATGCGCATCCCGTCCCTGCTGTGCAGCATCGCCGGGGGCGTGTTCTTTTATCTCTTCATGCGCGATGTTTTCGGCGAGCGCGCCGGGCTCATCGCGGCGCTGCTTGTGGCGATAAACCCGTGGCACCTGCTGCAGAGCCGCTGGGCGCTCGACTGCAATCTCCTGCCGCATTTTTTCATGGGTGGGCTGTATTTCCTCAACCGCGGACTGACGGAGAAGAAGCGCTTCCTGTACATATCCATGCTCTTTTTCGGCCTGTGTATGTACTGCTACGGCATCACGATCTATACCATTCCGCTGTTCCTCATCGCGGTCTGCGCGTTCTATATGATAAAGAAGCGCGTCACGCTGCGGGATGCGGCTATCTGCGCTCTCGTGTATCTGCTCATCGCGTGGCCGTTCATCCTCACCATGGCCGTGAACTTCTTCGGCTGGGACACGATAGAGCTGCCCTTCGTCACCATCCAGCACTTTACCGGGAGCATCCGTGCGAAGGATATTCTCTTCTTCTCCGACAAGCCTTTTGCGCAGCTTGGGAAGAATATTGCAAGTCTGCTGAGCGTCGCCCTCCTGCAAAGCAGGGATCTTCCGTGGAGCGTTATGGACGGCTTCGGCACAATGTATCTCTTCACCGCTCCCTTCGCGTTGCTTGGCATGATCGGTTTTCTTAAAGAGAAGAAGGCCGATAACAAGTGGCTTGCGCTGTTCGCCCTGCTGACCGGGATATGGGTCGGTATAGTTACGAACGGGGTGAACGTCAACCGCATCAATATTATATATTATGCGGAGCTGATGTTCATCGCGCTTGGGATATATTATGCCGTCACAGTACTGCCGAAGCTCACGATCCCGACTGCCTGCGCACTCCTGCTCTCAGGCGCGCTTATGGCGGGCACGTACTTCGGCACCTATGCCGAGAGCGTGAAGCACTATTTCTTCTATGGGCTTGAGGACGCGATATCTGCGGCGGAGGACAGCGGAGCCGACCGGCTCTATATAAGCGCCGACCTGCAATATAAGGGCTATTATAATGTAAGCGAAATTTTGACCCTGTTCTATGACGGCACGGACGCGCGCTATTTCCAGGGCCTGACAAACGAGGATCACGGGAAAACACTCCTGCCGTACAGAGAGCGGTTCAACTATCTTTCTCTGAGCCCTGAGCTTATCGAGGAAACGAAGGACAGCTCAGCCGCCTATGTCGGCACGGTGTCCGATGCGGCGCTCTTTGACCCGGCAGAATTTGACATCATCATCTCCGGCGACTACTGCGCAGCGGTGAGAAAATAGAGAGCCCCTTTTGGAACAAATAAAAATCACAGGCACGCTGCGAAAAACATCGCAGCGCGCCTGTTCGTTTTATCCTTATACATCGGAGTGATAAAACTCTTTGTCTCCCAAGGGGCTTTCGATGGCGCGCCATCTGAGCTTTGACGCGCAAATCAGAGTACCCTCATAATCGTCTAAATCGGCTTCGGTCACATCGCCGCAGTCGCACCAGTATATGCTGCCGTCCTTCAGCAGCATTGCCGAATCCAAAATTTCGCAGGTGTAGGATTCATCCACGGGAAAAAGCCTGAGGTACTTTAGTCCCTGAAACTCCAGCTCTATCATGGGATCCTCGGCAAACTGCCGCTGGATAATGACCCGCAGTATTCTGCGGTCGTTCAGCGGATGCATTGCGAGACTATCATTGACATAGGCTCCGCTTATGTAACTCATTTCCTTTACGCAGCTGTCGTGAAAATAGTATACCTTTTCCATAAACCGCGAAATTTCATCGCTGCTGCTTATCGTCTCCCACATATGAAGCTCCCTTCGTTTCCGCCGATATCACAGTAAGCACATCCCCGTCCACCGTGAACTTCACTTCAAGCCCCGCAAACTCAAGGGCGTAGACGCGGCCGCTGTCGTGCTGATAGCGCGGGCGCGGGTCGTTTGCGAGCACGCCCGTCAGCGCGGCGCGCTTATTCTCCGGTACGCGCTCCTGCACCCCCAGTGCATATTCCACCGTGAGCCTTGCCCCGGAGTCCGGTGCAAAGCCGCCGCTTGCCTCTGGGTGACAGTCGGCGTAGGGGATGTATGGCTTTATGTCGTATATCGGCGTGCCGTCCATGAGGTCGGCTCCCGCGACGCGCAGGACTGTCCCCAGCCCCTCGCGCTTTTCTACGCCCAGCAGCTTCACGCAGCTCAGCCCAAGCGCGTTCGGGCGGAATGGGGAGCGCGTCGCGAATACGCCGAGCCGCGTGTTCCCGCCGAGCCGCGGCGGCCGCACCGTCGGCGACCAGTCCTCGCGCACGTTCTCGGAAAACTGCCATATCAGCCACAGGTGGCTGAAGTCCTCTATCCCGCGCAGCGCCTCGTCATTGCGGTATTCCGGTTCGAAAACTATAAGACTCTCAAGCTCGCTTACGATCCCGGCCTGACGGGGAATGCCGAACTTCGTCGGAAAATCGCTCCGTATCCGGGCGATGGTTTTCAGTGTGTAGTCGCTCATAGCAGATCCTGCAGCATGGACAGCGCCTGGAGCGACACGGCGTTTACGGTCATGTGGAAGAATATGCTGCTCCAGATAGAATTAGTGCGCTCATAGCAGCGCGCCAGCAGCAGCGACACCGGGATGTACTGTATGATGTATATCCAGTTTATCGGGTCGGCGATCGCAAAGCCCCATACGTGGTACAGCGAAAACACCAGCGCGCTGACGGCGTAAGCCGCAAAGCGGCTGCGGCGGCGCAGCGTCCCGAATATGCCGGCGCGGAACATAAGCTCCTCCACCGGCGGCGCGAGGAACACCGTCATCGCCTTGACCCAGCGCATGTCTATCTTTGCCATGTCCATTATCGCGCCGTTGTTCGGGTTCGAGGCGTCCGGCAGCACCGCAAGAAGGATCAGGCTCGTGCAGTAATTGCAGACCATCATCAGCAGATAGCCTGCGATTATCTCAAGCGCGCAGTGCAGCGGGTGGTCGCACAGCGGGTCAAACTCACGGCGCAGGAAGCGGAACTCGAAGATGAGCATATAGATAAAGCCTATCGAGTAGCACAGCACATTTGCCGTTACCTCGTCTATAAGTCCTGCGTATATTGACAGCCATGTCATCAGCAGCGGCAGCAGCGCTACGTGAAACGGAATATACGCCAGTGCCATGACGCGCTCGCGCTTTGTCATCTCGCTTGTGAACGGGGGTAAAGCTCTCTTTTCCATCAGCCCCTCGCTTTCTTCTGCAGCTCGAAGAGCAGGTTCATCGCTTCGATCGGGGTGAGCGTGTTGAGGTCGGCGCTCTCTAACATCTGGCGTATCTCGTCCGTGCCGACGTCGGCAAAGCTTATCTGCCCGTCGTCTGCGGCGTCCGCTCTCGGAAGCGCGCTTATGCCGTCGGCCTCAAGCTCCTTGAGGTAGCCCTTGGCCTTGCTTATCACGGCCTCCGGCAGCCCCGCGAGCTTTGCGACCTCTATGCCGTAGCTGTCGTCCGCCGCGCCGCGCACTATCTTGCGCAGGAACACGAGGTTCCCGCCCTGCTTCTTCGCGCTTATGCTATAATTGCGCACGCCCTGTATCTCGCCTTCGAGCGCGGAAAGCTCATGGTAGTGCGTGGCGAACATCGTCTTTGCGCCGAGTTTGCGCTTGTCCGCGCAATATTCCAACACCGCGCGGGCTATCGCCATCCCGTCGAAGGTCGATGTTCCGCGACCTATCTCGTCGAGGATCAGGAGGGACGCCGCGGTCGCGTGCTTGAGGATCGAGGCCATCTCGCTCATCTCCACCATGAAGGTGGACTGACCTGAGGCCAGATCGTCGGACGCGCCTATGCGGGTAAAGACCCTGTCGACTATGCCGATCGTCGCGCTCTTTGCCGGGACGAAGGAGCCTATCTGCGCCATCAGCACGATGAGCGCCGTCTGGCGCATGTAGGTGGATTTACCTGCCATATTCGGGCCCGTGACTATCGCGGCGCGGTCGTCGCTGTCATTTAGATATGTGTCGTTCGGGACGAAGAGCACATCCTTCATCGCCTGCTCGACGACCGGGTGCCGCCCCTGGATTATCTGCAGCTCGCGCGAGGTGTCGACCTCAGGCATCGTGTAGTTGTTGCGCACGGCGGTCTCGGCGAGGGAGCAGAGCGCGTCGAGCCGCGCCACGGCGTCCGCCGCGGACTGTACGCGGTCGACCTTTTCCGCCACGCTCAGGCGCACCTCGGTGAAATACTGGTACTCCAGCTCGTTCACCCTGTCGCGCGCCGTCAGCAGCGTCGTCTCAAGCTCCTTGAGCTCTGGGGTGAAATAGCGTTCGCTCGAAACCAGCGTCTGCTTGCGTATATACTCCTCCGGAACTTTTTCAAGCCCTGCGGAATTGGGCACGTCGATGTAATAGCCGAACACACGGTTGTAGCCGACCTTCAGTTTCTTTGCACCTGTGCGCTGGCGCTCGCGCGTCTCCAGCTCCTGCACCATCTGCGCGCCGTTGTCGCGTATGTTGCGCAGCCGGTCTACCTCCTCGGAATAGCCCGTGCGCAGCACACCGCCCTCGCGCACGGAAAACGGCGGCTCGTCGCATATCGCGCGGTCTATCTCCGCGCGCATATCATCAAGCGCGTCCATCCCCGCGATGCTTTTGAGCTCCGCACTCTCAAACGGGGCGAGCAGCTCCTTGAGCCGCGGCAGCACCGCCGCGCAGTTCGAGAGCGAGCGCAGGTCGCGCCCGCCGGCCGTGCCGTATACCGCGCGGCCGACAAGCCGCTGCATATCCGTTATCTCGCGCAGCACTGCCATCAGCTCTCCGCGCGCGACGTTGTTTGAATACAGCTCGTTTACCGCCGTGAGACGGCGCTTTATCGCCACCGCCGACAGCAGCGGCCTCTCCACCCATGAGCGCAGCATACGCCCGCCCATCGGAGTCTTGGTCTTATCCAGCACCCACAGCAGCGAGCCCTTCTTTTCCCCGCTGCGCAGGGATTCCGTCAGCTCAAGGTTGCGGCGCGTGACCCAGTCAAGCTCCATGTACCGCCCGCCGTAGAACACGTCGAGCCGGTTTATGTGGCTGATGTCAAATTTCTGCGTCTCCTTTATGTAGCCGAGCAGCGCCCCTGCCGCGCAGACCGCGCCGGGCTGCCCGTCAAGACCGCACTGATCGATGTCCGTGAAGCCGAACTGCCTGCACAGCAGCACCGACGCCGGGAGAAATTCAAAGCTCTCCGACGCGCTCTCGGGCATGGCTTCGAGCTTTCGCGTGACGAACTCATATATATGCTCATTCTCCCTTGCGCCGGGGGAAAGGATGACCTCGCGCGGTGCAAAGCGGCCAAGCTCGTTTATGATGTGGCTCACCGCGTCCCCGTCAAAGGCCGCGCAGCAGAACTCGCCCGTGGACACGTCGCAGAATGCAACGCCGCCCTCACGGGAAGCGAGGTATACCGCGCCTATATAGGTGCTCTTGCCCTCTTCGAGCATCGAGCTTTCCGTCACCGTGCCGGGCGTGATTATGCGTATGACGTCCCGCTGCACAAGTCCCTTTGCCAGCGCCGGGTCTTCCGTCTGCTCGCATATCGCGACCTTGTAGCCCTTGGCGATGAGCCGCGCGATGTAGGCCTCCGCGCTGTGGTACGGCACTCCGCACATCGGCGTGCGCTCGTCGGGGTCTTCAACGGAACGGTCGCGCGTCGTCAGCGCGAGATCAAGCTCGCGCGAGGCGATCTTCGCGTCGTCGTTGAACATCTCGTAAAAGTCGCCGAGACGGAAGAACAGCAGGCAGTCCTGATGCTGCTGTTTTATTTCGTTGTACTGCTTTTTCATGGGTGTAAGCTCAGCCATGACAGTTTCTCTCTTTCGTTAAATGGGGGTTAGGTTCAGACTATCTCGCCGTACAGCGCCCAGGTGTTGCTGGCGGTGATCTTCACGTCGATGAATTTTCCTATAAGGCTGCTCTCGCCCTTGAGGTGGACGAGCCTGCCGCCGTTTGTGCGGCTGGAGAGGTTATATTCGTCGCGCCCGGTCTCGCCGTCGACGAGCACGCGCAGCGTCTTGCCTTCATATTCCTTGTGCTTCTCACCGGAGATGCGGTTCGATACCTCGGTGAGCCGGTCGAAATGCTTCTGCTTCTGCTCGCGCGTGTATGGGTCGGGCATGGACGCCGCCGGGGTGCCGACGCGCTTTGAGTAGATGAAGGTGAACATCGCGTCGTAGCGCACCTCTTCGCAGAGGCTTATCGTGTCCTCAAAGTCCTCGTCCGTCTCGCCGGGGAATCCGACGATTATGTCCGTCGTGAGCACGAGGTCAGGCATATAGCGCTTTGCCAGCGCCACCTGATGCAGGTACTTCTCGCGGTTATAGCTGCGGTTCATAAGCTTGAGTATCCTGTCGCTGCCGGACTGTACGGGCAGGTGCAGCTGATGCGCGCACTTTTCGCACTCGGCCATTGTCCTGAAGAGCTTCTCGGTCGCGTCCTTCGGGTGGCTCGTCATAAAGCGGATGAGGAAGTCCCCCGGAATGTCGTTCACCATGCGCAGGAGATCGGCGAAATCCACTCCGCTGCCGAGGTCTTTGCCGTAAGAGTTGACGTTCTGACCGAGCAGCGTAATGTCCTTGTAGCCCTCTTGGACGAGCTGGCGTGCCTCTTCTAAGATATCCTCAGGCTTTCTCGACCGCTCGCGCCCGCGCACATAGGGCACGACGCAGTAGGTGCAGAAGTTGTTGCAGCCGTACATGATCGACAGCCACGCCTTGACCGTGCCGTCGCGCCTGAGCGGGATGCCCTCGGCGACCGCGCCGTCGTCCTTCGCCGTGGCGAAAACGCGCCTGTGGCTGTCCATCACCCGCAGCAGCAGCTCCGGGAAGCGCCACAGCTCATGCGGCCCGAACACGAGGTCGACCACGGGGTAGGACATTTTTATCTTCTCCGCCATGTGCTCCTGCTGCACCATGCAGCCGCACACGGCGATTATCTGGCCGGGCTTGTTCTTCTTCGTGTGGTTGAGCGCGCCGACGTTGCCGAGCACGCGCATCTCTGCGTGTTCGCGCACCGCGCAGGTGTTCACAACTATCACGTCCGCCTGGAACTCATCCTGCGTGAAGCTGTAACCCATCTTGCTGAGATAGCCGCGCAGCTTCTCACTGTCGGCCTCGTTCTGCTGGCAGCCGTAGGTGTCCACCATTGCGAGCGGGCGCTGCCCGTCGGCGGTGACGCGGTCGAATATCTGCCGGCAGATATCCTCCTGCTCGTGTATCCTGCTTATATCTATCGTTTTTCTTTCGTAAGGCATTGTTAGTCTCCTGTAAAACCGAATCTGAATAGCATTTAATTTTAACATAAAAGGAGTGGAACTTTCAACTGAAATAATGTATAATAGTCCACTAATTGAAAGATAGACTCACGAGGTTAAATATCCATGGCCGTTATAAATATACTCTCCCCACACGTTGCCGACATGATCGCCGCGGGCGAGGTCGTCGAGCGCCCCGCCTCCGTCATCAAGGAGCTGATGGAAAACTCCTTCGACGCCGGGGCAAAGTCCGTCACCGTCGAAATAAAGGGCGGCGGCGCGCCGTTTATCCGCGTCACGGACGACGGCTGCGGCATGGCGCCTGAGGACGCGGGCGTCGCGTTTCTGCGCCACGCCACCTCGAAGCTCCATGATGAGCACGGGCTCGAAGCCATCGGCACGATGGGCTTTCGCGGCGAGGCTCTCGCAGCGATATCCGCCGTGTCTGAGGTGGAGCTCACCACCCGCCGCGGCGGCGACGATGAGGGCACCTTCGTCACCCTGACTGCCGGGGATATTCAGGACATGGGGCCTGCCGGCTGCCCGGAGGGCACCGTCATGGCCGTCAAGGGGCTTTTCTATAACACCCCTGCGCGGCTCAAGTTTCTGAAATCCGACCGCAGCGAAGCCTCCGCCTGTGTGCAGACGGCGCTGCGCTGTGCCCTTGGCCGGCCTGAGATATCCGTCCGCTTCATCCGCGACGGTAAGGAGGAGTTCTTCTCCCCCGGCGACGGGCGCGCCGAATCCGCGGTGTACTCTCTGCTTGGGCGCGATATCGCAAAGGACATGCTGCCCTGCTCCTGCGAGGACGGGGAGCTGCGCGTCCATGGCTTCATCTCGTCTCCCGCCGCCTGCCGCGGCAACCGCAGCGCGCAGTATTTCTACTGCAACGGCCGGTATATCCGCTCGGCTCTGCTTCAGGCCGCGGTCGAGCAGGCGTATAAAAACAGCCTTCTGACCGGGCGCTACCCCGCCTGCGTCATGTACCTTGAGCTCAGCTGCGCCGGGGTCGATGTGAACGTCCACCCGGCAAAGACCGAGGTCAAGTTCTCGCAGGAAAGACGCGTGTTCGAGGGCGTGTACCATGCCGCGCTCGCCGCCCTGACAGGGGAGGACAGGATAAAAGCCCCCGCCGAACCGCCCGCGGAGAAGAAGTCTCCGTCCCCCGCGGCGATCCCCGCGCCCGTGCGCGCGGCCTTCGCGCAGCAGCCGGCGCAGACTGCTGCACCCGCGCCGAAGCCGGACTTTTACCGCAGAATGAGCTCGGAGCAGTTCCGCGCACAGGGCTATGCCGTGAAGGATACGCCGAAACCGGCACCCAAGCCTGTTGAAACTGCCACGGCGTCGTCGCTCGGCGCGTATGAGATACCCTACCAGACCCGGCTCGATATGCCGAATGGCCGCCCGGCCACCGAAATTCGACCGGAAACGACTGAAATTCCTAAAGAAACTGCCCACAGCATGGTCAAAGCTGTGGAAAAACCTGTTCAAAATGTTGAAAGTCAGCCTATCCCCGACCACAAGATAGTGGGTGAGGCTCTCAAGACCTATATCATTGTCGAAGTCGGTACGGAGCTTGTGCTTATAGACAAGCACGCCGCGCACGAGCGGATGAACTTTGACCGCCTGAAACAGCGCGGCGCGCGCAATATGTCGCAGACACTGCTTGAGAGCGTGACGCTCCACCTCACGGACGAGGACTGCCGCGTCCTTGAGGAAAACGGCGAGCTGCTCACGGAGTTCGGCTTTGAGATAGAGCCCTTCGGTGAGCGGGATTACGCCATCCGCGCCGTCCCGGCGGGGATAGCCGCGTCGGACGCTGCCGCCGCTGTCGAGGAGATATGCGAAAAGCTGCACGGCGGCAAGGCTCCCGACCCCAATTCCGCGCGTGATGAGATCCTGCACACCGTCGCCTGCAAGGCTGCCATCAAGGCCGGGTGGGATACCGACGTGAAGGAGTTTGAAACGCTCGTGGACGCGGTACTTTCCGGGCAGATAAAGTACTGCCCGCATGGCCGCCCCATCTCCGTCACCGTGACGCGGCGCGACCTTGACAAGCTCTTCAAGCGCATAGTGTGACGGCCTATGGATAACAGGATCGTCGTTGTCGCAGGCCCTACGGCCTCCGGCAAAACACGTCTCGGCATAGAGCTTGCGCAGGCGCTCGGCGGGGAGATCGTTTCGGCGGACTCCATGCAGATATACCGCCGCATGGACATCGGCACCGCCAAGGCGACAGCCGAGGAGCGCGCCGCCGCTGTACACCACATGCTCGATGTCGCCGAACCGGATGAGAGCTGGTCTGTCGCGCGCTATGTCGAGGAAGCCTCGCGCTGCTGCGATGATATCATCGCCCGCGGCAGGCTGCCGATAGTTGTCGGCGGCACGGGGCTGTATATAGACTCGCTTATCTCCGGGCTGGACTTTGCCGATAACACGTCCGATAACGCCCTGCGCGATAAGCTTGGCGCGGAGTATGACAGCTTCGGCGGGGAAGCGATGCTTGCGCGCCTTGCGCAGTTCGACCCTGAGCGCGCTGCAAAGCTCCATCCCGGCGATAAGCGGCGTATCGTGCGCGCCATTGAGATATACCTGCTCACCGGCACGACCATTACCGAGCACGACCGCATCACTGCCGCACGCCCCAAGCGCTATGACGCGGCGAGGATAGTCCTCAATTACGCCGACCGCGCCGACCTCTACGCGCGCATCGACGCGCGGGTCGACGCGATGGAGCAGGCGGGGCTTGTCGACGAGGTCAGAGCGCTTCTCGCCTCCGGGCTCTCCCCGGACTGTACCGCCATGCAGGCCATCGGCTATAAGGAGATCGCCGCCTTCCTCGAAGGAAAAACGACCGAGCGCGAGGCCTTCGACCTCATCAAGCAGAGCAGCCGCCGCTATGCCAAGCGCCAGCTCACATGGTTCGGCAGGTGGAAAGATGCGCTGCGCATCGTCTGGGATAAAGTCCCGAATATGGAAAAAGCCCGCCATGCTTCGACAGAGTTTTTACACTCCCGCGTGTATCATAATGCCGGGCATCCGGATGACGGATGCGACACATTATAACAGGGACGGCAAATGACCGCCCCAAGAAAAAGGAGTTGGCTGAAATGCAGAAAACGCAGAATCTCCAGGATAGCTTCCTCAATCAGGTCAGAAAAGACAAGCTTATGGTAACGATGTTCCTCATGAACGGCTTCCAGCTTCATGGGATAGTCCGCGGCTTTGACGGCTTCACGGTCGTGCTCGACTCGGACGGAAAGCAGCAGCTTATTTATAAGCATGCCATATCTACCATCGTTCCCTCAAAGCCGGTCGAGCTTGACAGCTGCGATACATAAGCGGTGACGTCGTCGCGGGTGTTTTCGGCGCTCTCGTCGCTGCTGTTCCTTGCCGTCTGCGCCTATGCCGGAGCCGCGCTCCGCGGCAGCGCGGACGGCGTGGAGCTCATGACCGTCAGCGCCGTCACCGTGACGGAGAGCGCGGAGCTTGACGGAATAGTCCTGCGGCGCGAGCGCGTACTGCCGCGCGGCGCTGAACTCAGCCCTGCCGCGGAGGACGGGCTTCGTCTCCCGGCGGGGACGGCCATAGCCCTCCCGGACGGCACAAAGGAGCTCACTGGGCACAGCAGCGTATTTTTCAAAAAAACCGACGGCTTCGAGACGCTTATGCCTGAAGCACCTGAGGAGACTGACGCCGCAGTTCTGGACAAGCTCCTTGCGGCATCTCCCGCGGAGAGCGGGCGGAGCGGCGGCCGGCTCGTCTCCGGCTTTGACTGGTACTATGCCGCCTACGCCAGTGCGGCGGGGGAGAGCATACAGCCCGGTGAGTGCCGTGTGCGCTTCGACGGCTTTGAAGGAACGGTGAGCGCCCGCGCCATAAGCGTGAGCGATGAGGGCGGACGCCGGTTCATCCTGCTGCGCCTGACCGAGGGCGGGGCGGATTACCTGAGCCTGAGGAAAACGAAGGCCGAGCTTGTGTTTTCGGAGCATCGCGGGCTGAAGCTGCCCGCACAGGCCGTCCGGCACGATGCGGACGGCACGGATTATGTTTATGTTCTCTGCGCGGGCGTCGTTGAACGGCGCGGCACGGAGCTTATATACAGCGATAAGGACTGCTGCCTTGCCGACCCCAACGGCAGCGGCGACGCCCTCAGAGAGGGCGAGCGGGTCATTCTTTCCGGAAAAGATATATACGAGGGAAAGGTGCTGACACAATGACGATAGCGGAAAATCTCACCAAGGTGAGAGAAAATATAGCGCGCGCGGCGAAAGACGCCGGGCGGGACGAGCGGGATATCCTGCTCATCGGCGCGACCAAGATGAACGACGCTGCCCGTGTGCGCGAGGCGATAGCCGCAGGGCTCACGGCCTGCGGCGAAAACCGCGTTCAGGAGCTGCTGGAGAAAAACGCCGCCGGCGCTTATGAGGGCGCGCAGCTGCACTTCATCGGCCACCTCCAGCGCAACAAGGTAAAGCAGGTCGTCGGCGTCGCGCAGCTCATCCACAGCGTCGACAGCGTCGAGCTCATGAGCGCGATAAGCCGCGAGGCGGAGAAAAAGGGCGTCGTGCAGGATATCCTGCTGGAGATAAACGTCGCCGGGGAGGCGTCAAAATCCGGCGCCGCGCCCGAAAATTTACCGGAGCTTCTCGAAAAAGCGGGCGATTTTCCCTGCCTGAGGGTACGCGGACTCATGGCGATACCCCCGATTTGCCGCTTCCCGGACGAAAATTTACCGTATTTTAATCTTATGCATCAGCTTTTTATTGACAATGGCGCAAAAAAATACGATAATGTAGTTATGGACTTTATGTCTATGGGTATGAGCGGCGATTATCAGGCCGCCATTTCCTGCGGAGCGAACATGATCCGGCTCGGCACTGCCATCTTCGGCAAGCGCCAGTACCCGGAGAAACAGGCGTGACAAAAGTTCGCCCGAGCATTTGTTCATTGGAGGATTGCCATGGGTTTCATGGATAAGTTAAAAGAACTCACTCAGCCGTATGACGACGATGAGGATTTCTTCGAGGGTGCCGACCCAAGCTTCAAGCCCCAGCCAAAGGCAAAGCCCGAAGCGCCCGCGTCGAAACCGGCGGTGAGTCAGGCGCAGAAGTTTTTTGAAAGCTCCTTTGCGGACGATACGCCGCTTCCCGCCGAGGATCCGACGCAGAAGCCTGCGGCGCAGGAAGCGCCCGCCGGCGGCGGAGGGATATTCGGCAATCTCGGCATAAAGAAGGCCGCCCGTCCGAGGACGGCGCCGAGGGAGCGCACAGTGAACTTCGGCGGAAAGGACACCTCGGTCATCCTGTTCAGCCCCAAGAGCTTCGATGAAGCCGGTGAGCTGGTCAATTATCTCAATCAGAACCTGACGGTCGTTATGACCTTGGAGGGCGTGCAGGGAGATATGGCGCGCAGATTGCTGGACTTTCTTTCCGGCATTGCCTTTGCCCTGCAAGGCAAGATTACCCCGGTCTCAGCGAAGACCTATTTTATCACCCCGCCGAATGTTGACATTCTGGGCGCGCAGCACGACCAGAGCGAGAGCGCGGGGCACTACTTCTGATAAATACAGATGGATGAAAGGTGGATAAGAATATGATCACTGCACAGGATATCCGTGAAAAGACTTTTGAAAAATCCCGCATAGGCGGCTATGACATGGCCTCCGTTGATAATTTCCTTGAGGAGATCGCCGACGATATCACGGCCGCTCAGAAGGAGAACTCCGTCCTCAAGAGCAAGATGAAGGTTCTTGTCGATAAGATAGAGGAATACCGCGCCAATGAGGAAGCGCTGAACATGGCCGTTATCTCCGCACAGAAGCTCGCCGTGCAGATCGAGGCTGACGCCCGCACCCGCGCCGCCGCCATGATCGCCGATGCCGAAAAGCAGGTCAAGCTCGCCGTCGGCGGCATCCAGGAGCAGACCGCTTTTGAAGAGAAGCGCCTTGAGACCGCGAAGGCCGCGACCGCGAAGTTCATCGACGCTGCCCGCGCCATCTGCAATACCCAGCTCAAGAATATCGAGACCGTCGCAAACGGCATTCTGCCGCAGTCGGCGGAGGCGAAGCCTGCCGTTTCGGTGGATGACACCGTGCGCAGCATTGAGAACAGCGCCTCGCGAATACAGGCCGATCCGTCAATACAGATAGATATCCCCCCGGTGAAGACGGCTCCCGCAGCGCCTGCCCGTCAGCGCAAGCTTGACAGCACGCAGTCTTTTTCCCTTTGATCTTTTCCGACCTTTCCAGCGGGGCGAGCGCGACTGCGCGCGCCCCCTTAGACTTTCTAATATAAAGAAAAAGAAGATAAATAGGAGACTATACAGCTATGTCACAGGATTTTAACGCCACCCTTAATCTGCCGAAAACTGATTTTCCCATGCGCGCGGGTCTGCCCAAGCGCGAGCCCGAAATGCTCAAGCGCTGGGAGGAGCAGGATATTTATAATGAGATGCTCAAGAAGAACGAAGGCCATCCGCGCTTTTCCCTGCATGACGGCCCTCCGTTCTCCAACGGTAAGATCCACATGGGTCACGCGCTCAATAAGGCGCTCAAGGACTTTATCGTCCGTTCCTACGCCATGCGCGGCTACTATACCCCCTATATCCCCGGCTGGGATAACCACGGCATGCCCATCGAGTCCGCCATCATCAAGGAGCAGAAGCTCAACCATAAGGCCATGAGCGTCGCGGACTTCCGCTCCGCCTGCCATGACTATGCCGAAAAGTACATCGGCCTCCAGATGGAGGGCTTCAAGCGCCTCGGCGTCGTCGGCGACTGGGAGCACCCCTATAAGACCATGAACAAGGGCTTCGAGGCCGATGAAGTCCGCGTGTTCGGCAAGATGTATCGCAACGGCCATATCTATAAGGGACTCAAGCCCGTCTACTGGTGCGCCAAGGACGAGACTGCTCTCGCCGAGGCCGAGATCGAGTATCAGGACGATCCCTGCACCACCGTCTATGTCAAGTTCCCGATGAACGACGATCACGGCAAGCTCGCGGACATCGATAAGAGCAAGCTCTTCTTCGTCATCTGGACTACAACTATCTGGACGCTCCCCGGCAACCTTGCCATCGCCCTGCACCCGGATGAGCAGTATGCCATCGTCAAGGCTCCCAACGGCGAGATGTACATCATGGCCGAAGCCCTGACCGATAAGGTCATGAAGATCGGCGGCTTTGACAGCTATGAGATCATCGAGACCCACCCCGGCCGCTTCTTCGAGAATATGCTGGCCTCTCATCCCTTCCTGCCCAAGACCTCCCGCCTTGTGCTGGCCGATTACGTCACCATGGATTCCGGTACCGGCTGCGTCCATACCGCTCCCGGCTTCGGCGCTGACGACTATCAGACCTGTATGCGCTACGGCATGGAGATGGTCGTCCCCGTGGACGATCAGGGCCGCCACAC
Source organism: uncultured Oscillospiraceae bacterium (assembly GCA_934591725.1). Classification (GTDB taxonomy): domain Bacteria; phylum Bacillota; class Clostridia; order Oscillospirales; family Oscillospiraceae; genus Limivicinus. Next base: position 1,277 of record CAKTPR010000014.1, on the reverse strand, counting down.
CGATTATGCCGGCAAGTACGCCGGTCTCAAGACCGATGAATCCAACCCCATCATCCTTAACGATATGAAGGAAAGCGGCGTTCTCTTCGCATCCGAGGAGATCGTCCACAGCTATCCGCACTGCTGGCGCTGCAAGAGCCCCATCATCTTCCGTGCTACCCCGCAGTGGTTCTGCTCTGTCGACTCCTTCAAGGACGAGGCCATCGCCGCCTGCGAGAACGTCCGCTGGCTGCCCGCATGGGGAAAGGATCGCATGGGCGCAATGATCCGCGAGCGCAAGGACTGGTGCATCTCCCGTCAGCGCCGCTGGGGTCTGCCCATCCCCGTGTTCTACTGCGAGGACTGCAAAAAGCCCGTCTGCACCGATGAGAGCATCGAAGCCGTCGCGAGCCTGTTTGAAAAGGAAGGCTCCAACGCATGGTTCGAGAAGGAAGCGGCAGACATCCTGCCCGCCGGCTTCAAGTGCCCGCACTGCGGCGGCACCCACTTCACCAAGGAGACCGATACTCTTGACGGCTGGTTTGACTCCGGCTCTACCCACTATGCTTCCATGCAGCGCGATCAGGGCTTCTGGCCGTCCGATATGTACCTTGAGGGCGGCGACCAGTATCGCGGCTGGTTCCAGTCCTCCCTGCTCGTCGCGGTCGGCGCGCTGGGCAAGGGCGCACCGTATAAAGAGTGCCTGACCCACGGCTGGACGGTCGACGGCGAAGGCCGCGCGATGCACAAGTCCCTCGGCAACGGCGTCGATCCTGCCGATATGGTCAAGGAATTCGGCGCGGATATCGTCCGCCTCTGGGCAGGCTCCGCCGATTACCATGTTGACGTCCGCTGCTCCGAGACCATCTTCAAGCAGCTCAGCCAGAACTATCTCAAGTTCCGCAATACCGCGCGCTACTGCCTCGGCAACCTCGACGGCTTCGATGCAAACGATCTGGTCGCGTCGGCGGATATGCTTCCGCTCGACCGCTGGGCGATCACCAAGCTCAATGAGCTGATCGGCGAGGTCGCCAAGGGCTATGACGATTATGAGTTCCATACCGTCTCCCATGCGATCAATGACTTCTGCGTTGTAGAGCTTTCAAGCTTCTATCTCGATATCATCAAGGATCGCCTCTACTGCGAGGAGAAGAACGGCCTCAAGCGCCGCAGCGCCCAGACTGCTCTGTACCTGATTCTTGACAGCATGACCAAGATGTTTGCCCCGATCCTCGCCTTCACCTGCGATGAGATCTGGCAGGCCATGCCGCACCGCAAGGGCGACGATGAGCGCAACG
>CAKTPR010000013.1 GCA_934591725.1 uncultured Oscillospiraceae bacterium | reverse complement strand
GGTACAACTGGCGGCGGTACAACTGGCGGCGGTACAACTGGCGGCGGTACAACTGGCGGCGGTACAACTGGCGGCGGCACAACCGGCGGCACAACTGGCGGCGGTACAACCGGCGGCGGCACAACTGGCGGCGGTACAACTGGCGGCGACGGCATCGGCGGTGGAGAAGTCTTTCGCGACGATATATAATAATCGTTGAGAAATCAAAGCCTTAACCCAGAGAGCGAGTGAGAATATGCCTGAATTCTGTCCAAATTGCATGGCGACGGTCGAAAGCGAAGCCGCGCGCTGCCCGCGCTGCGGGTGGAGCATGTCATGGAAAAACGATGAAAACAAACTGCCCGTAAACACGATCCTTAAAGGACGATACCTTGTGGGGCGTGCGATCGACGGAAATCAATTTGATATCACCTACGTTGGTCTGGATCTCACCTCATGGACAAAGGTCGCGATAAAGGAATACTACCCGTACGACTGTGCCCAACGCAGGATGGATACGGCGGTACGCGTCATACCGCAGCAAATTTGGTCGCCGACCCCTGAAAAAGATTTTGCAGCGGGCAAGGTGAAATTCGCGGCGATGGCAAGAGCGATGGATCAGTTCAAGACCGAGCCGAGCATCGTCGACATGCGCGATTACTTTGAGGAAAACGGCACGGCGTATATCGTCATGGAGTTCCTTGAGGGCAAGGATCTTGATACGGTGCTGAAGGAGAACGGCAGATCCTCAATGTCCGAGATGCTTGCAATGCTTGAGCCGGTCATGGCGGCATTGGAGAAGGTACATGCCCGCGGGCTGATCCACGGGGATATAAACCCTGAAAGCATAATGCTGCTTCCTGATGGGCGCGTTAAGCTTCTTGCCTTCGGCACGGCGAAGCAGCATCTCTACGACGGCAATGTGGAGCTGCCGTATGACCCAACGCCGGGCTATGTCACGAGCGATCTTGAGAATGATCCCGGACCGTGGTGTGACGTCTATGCCCTGTGTGCGACGATGTATAGGATGATAACTGGCAAAATACCTCCAAATCTTACAGATCGCACAGTTTTCAGGAACGACCTGAAGAACCCGTCCGAGCTGGGCGCGGTCATTACGCCCGTTCAGGAAGCAGCCCTGATGAAGGGGCTTGCAATAGACAGCGCGGACAGGTTCAGATCGATCGGGGAGCTCAGAAAAGCTTTTGCCGGGGAAACAGATATCCGGAAAGATAACGGCAAACCGCATAAGCCGAAGCGTCGGCAAGGCGCTTCGGCGGCGAAGGGCGCGGGAAAGAAGCGCTCAAGGATAAAAATCATCATTGCGGCCGTGGCCGCGGTGCTGGTGATCGCAGCCGCGGTGCTGATCTTTACCCACGCTTCGGCGCAGAAAGACCAGCCGGTCATAATGCCGGACGTTATCGGCGTTGACAGGGACGATGCGAGAGACGCGCTAGAAGAGCTCGGACTCGAAGTGGTCGAGGCTGAAACTGAGAAAGCCGGATATGACGCGGACGTCGTCATCGACCAGAGCATCAAGCCGGGAGAAGAGGTCGAGCCGGGAATGGTCGTCAAGCTGACGATCAACGTCCTCAAGGAGAAGCAACCCGATGTGTCCGAAAGCGCGCCGCCCATAGAGAGCCGCGCGCCCGACGGCACGGATACAGACAATCTTGAACACGGCGGCAGCGGCACATCCGGCGGAATATTCGGCGGCTATTCCGGGGACTACGGCGGCGGCAACTCCGGGGATTACTCCGGAGACTACGGCGGAGATACGTCCGATGACAGCGGCGACTCAGGCAGCAGCGGTGGAAGTCCCGCGTCCACACCCTCGCCCAGCGAAGGCGGCAGCGGCTCAGGCAGCGAATCTGGCGGCGGCACGACTGGCGGCAGCGGCTCAGGCGACGATAGCGGTTCTTGGGACGGCGGCGGCTCAGGCAACGACATGAGTGGCGCCAACGCAGACTGACTGACCGCAATAATAAACACATAAAGCAGCAAGGGAGAAGAGAATGAGCGCAGGAGAGCTAATCATAAGCGCGGTATACAGAGGCACTGAGGTCGGCAGGTGTACGGCGGCGGAGACGGAAAACGCGCAGATCACGATAGGCCGTGAACCGGGCAACACCATAGTTATCCCGTGGCAGTATGTCGGCAGGGTGCACTGTGTGCTGCGCTTTTACAACGGCGTGTGGTATGCGCAGAACCAGAGCAGGAACGGCACATACATAAATGGCCGCCAGATCGACGGCTTTACTCCGCTGAGAGCAGGGGACAGGCTGAGCCTGCTCAGCGGCGACAAGGAGATATCCATAAACTTTTCTCAGCACAGTGCCGCCGGAGGGAATACAGGAAATACATATCATACAGAGAAGGACGACTCTAACGATCTCGAGCTGCTTGTGTTCGACGGAAAAAATGCCGTGAACCGGTACAGGCTTGAGCGCAGCGGAAACTTCCGTTACAGCTTCGGCCGCGATGGCGACAACAATATCGTGATAGAGTCTGCCGCCGTCTCCGGGCATCACGGCATGATCGAGATGTCCGGCGGGGTCTGTACGCTTACGGACTACGGCAGCACCAACGGAATATGGATAAACGGCACGCACTACGGCGGCGGGAGCTCCTACCGGCACGAGCTTCACGCGGGGGATATCCTGCGCGTGGACGTAAACGACAGGCGTGGCGCGCCGGGGGCGATGATAGTCGTCACCGACAGCGTCGGCGAGTGGCACAGGTACACGCTGACCCGCGACAGGCCGACCGTTATCGGCCGCGCGCCGGACAGCAGCATAAGGCTGCGCCATGTCGGCGTCTCGCGGCACCATGCCGTTATCACGTGGCGCGGCGGTGCGTATTACATCCAGAACCTCGGCACGAACGGAACACTTGTCGATAAGACCATCGTCAGCGGCAGCGCGATGCTGCGCAACCGCAGCACGATCTCCGTCACGACGACGACCTTCTATCTCTGCGGCGATGAGCTTTATTATTATCTCGCCGAGGGCGGTCTGCGCCTTGAAGCGCGCGGTCTGACCAGAGACGTGACGAACCGCGGCAAGACCAAGCGCATCCTCAATGACGTCAATTTGACGATAGAGCCGGGCGAGTTCGTTGCGATAATCGGCGGCTCCGGCTGCGGCAAGTCGACGCTGCTCAACGCGCTGACCGGATATGAGCGCGCGACGGGCGGTACGGTTCTCGTAGGCGACAAGCCGCTCTACTCAAACTACGATTATTTCAAGAGCCTGATAGGCTTTGTACCTCAGCAGGATATAGTTTACGATTTCCTGCAGCTGGACAAGATGCTCGACTACACCGCGCAGCTGCGCATGCCCAAGGACACAGGGCGTGAGGAGCGCGCCGAGCGCGTGAGGGACGTGCTCAAGATGGTGGAGCTGAGCGAGTTTTCGACCTCAATGATAAAGAAGCTCAGCGGCGGACAGCGCAAGAGGGCGAGCATCGCGGTCGAGCTGCTGGCTGACCCCGGCCTGTTCTTCCTGGACGAGCCGACCTCCGGTCTTGATCCCGGAACGGAAAGGAATCTCATGCACACGCTGCGGCGGCTTGCGACCGAAAAGCGCAAGACCGTCATCATGGTCACGCACACAACGCTGAACCTTCAGCTGTGCGATAAGATCGTGTTCATGGGCAAGGGCGGCAAGCTCTGCTTCTGCGGCAGCCCAGATGATGCGCTGCGTTTCTTCGGCGTCGATAATTTCGTGGATATCTACAACCTCGTCGCCGAGGCTACGGACAAATGGCACGACGCCTTCGCCCGCAGCGTAAACCGAGCCGGGAACACTCCGCCGGAGCCGCTTGAGATAGGCAGGACGGAGCGCCCCTCCTTCTTCATGCAGGCGGGCGTGCTTTCTAAACGCTATCTGAATCTTATATGCAACGACAGGGCGCGGCTGCTGCTGATGCTCGTCGAGCCGATCCTGATGGGGCTGATATTGTACATATGCAAGCAGGATGAGATGTTTGAAGCGTATATCGCCACAAAGAACCTGCTGTTTACGTATGTCTGCTGCGCGATCTGGATAGGCATATTCAACTCTGTGCAGGAGATATGCAAGGAGCGCGTCATACTCAAGCGCGAGTATATGGCGAACCTACGGCTCAGTTCGTACATTTCCTCCAAGTTCATCGTGCAGGCAATGCTTTGCCTTACGCAGAGCGTACTGCTGTTTTCGGTGTTTGCGCTGACGATAGGTATGCCGGAGGAGGGGATGCTGCTTTCGTCTCCTGCACCGGAGATGCTGCTGACGACGTATCTGGCGATCCTTGCATCGACGTGTATGGGACTTGCACTCTCGTCGGTCGCGAATAACCCGGACAGGGCCATGACGCTTTCACCGTTCCTGCTCGTGGTGCAGCTTGTTTTCGCGGGTATCATCTTTGAACTCGAAGGCGTGGTGGAGCTTATCTCGAATGTAACGATAAGCCGCTGGGCGATATCGGCGCTCGGAGTAAGCGCCGACCTTGAGGGACTGTATGAGGATTTCGCGGCGAAGCAGGCTTTGCTGAACCCCGGAGGGGACAGCGGTGCGGACATCGTTGAAAAGATGTTCGAGCACAGCGACGCGAATATGCTGAAATGCTGGTTAATATTGCTGGCTTTCTGCGTTGTTTTCTGCGTGATTTCCGCGCTGCTCCTTAGAAACGTGTCTAAGGACAGCCGATAGAAAAATATGAAATTGGGAGAGAAGAGAATGGCTTACGGAAAAAAAATCATAAGCGTCTGCCTGACGGTGATCATGCTGGCCACGCTGCTGATGCTCGGACTTTCTATGGGCATGGAGGCCTATGCTGAGAACAGCAAGGTCGAAGATGCACAGAACAGCGTCGTGCGCGTATTCGTGGATATGGGAGGCGGCTCGATAGGCATCGGCTCCGGCTTTGCAGTCGGCGGAAAGGATGAGGATGTCGAATACGTAGTCACGAATTACCATGTCGTTGCAGGTTACTTAAACGACGCGTATGTGACTGTGACCGACATCAATGGCGGCATCAAGGCCGATGTCATATACTATGACGATGATAACGACTTTGCGGTACTTGAGCTCGATGAGAAGCTTACCAACCGTAAGCCTATCGCGCTGCTGTCTCCGAAGGAGCTGCACAAGTCCCAGGACATTTACTGCATAGGCTTTCCGGGGCTGTCTGACGCGGCATCGGGCAACACATCGTTCGAATCGCGTATAAAGGACATGACTATAACCACCGGTACGGTCAGCAACAATGATTATGTTCGCGAAGGAACGACCTATATCCTCAGCGATGCGAAGATCAACGGCGGCAACTCCGGCGGCCCGATGGTCGATGAGTACGGTCAGGCCGTAGGCATAAACACGGCTACCATCGGTGAGGCAGACGGCGGAGATCTCAGCAATAGTATGACGCTGGCTGTCAGCATGGACTATGTCATGGACACCCTTGACGACCTGGATATAACCTACATAAAGGGCAGTGCTAATGGAACGACGCAGAGAAATTCCAACGGCAGCGCGGATACTAAGCTCATCATCATGATCGCGGGAGCGGCGGCTGTCATCTGCGCGGCGGTGGTGATTATCGTCGTTGTTGTGAACAACAACAAAAAGACCGCAGCTATTCCGAGCGGCGGCAGTAGCAATAGCACCGGGGGCGGCAGCTATTCTGGAGGCGGATATCCCAGCAATTACCCGCCGACTCTGCCGATCCAGCCGACCATGCAGAGAAAGCTTGTTGTCACCTGCGAGAGAGGTCCTCTGAAGGGTCAGAGCGTCAGCTCTTACAGCAGCATCCGCGTGGGCAGAAACCCGAGCGCCTGCCAGCTTGCGTTCCCGGATACCACGCCGGGCGTGAGCAAGATGCACTGCGAGCTGACCCTGACTCCCGGCGGAGCCATTGTGAATGACCTCGGTTCCACCTACGGCACGTATCTTTCCGACGGAAAGAAGCTCATGCCGGGTGAGAGACGGAATATCGGGAACAACGGCATAGTTCTTCTCGGCTCCGACAAGGTCATATTGTCAGTAAAGGTAACATACTGAACATAGAACAGGGAGCGAGTGAGAATATGTCTATGTTCTGCCCCAATTGCATGGCCGAGGTGGAGGACGGCACTGTACGCTGTCCAAACTGCGGCGGGGATACTTCCATAAAGAACAAGCCGCATCAGCTGCCGACCGATACTATCCTCAACGGGCGCTATATCGTAGGCAAGTCGATAGGCGAGGGCGGATTCGGCATCACCTATGTCGGGTACGATCTCAAGCTGCGTGCTAAGGTCGCGATAAAGGAATATTTCCCGGCAGGCAGCGTCACCCGCACGGCGGAGACAACGGTGTACGCCATGGATACGAGCCCGGAGAGCGCGTTTGCGCTGGGCAAGGCGAAATTCGTCGCGGAGTCGCAGGTGCTGGCTCAGTTTCTGGATGAACCGAACATCGTCAGTGTGCGCGACTACTTCGAGGAAAACAACACGGCTTATATCGTCATGGAGTTTCTCGAAGGCAAGAGCCTGCATCAGGTGCTGAAGGAGCGCGGCAGACTCTCAATGGCCGAGACGCTTGAAATGACGGTGCCGCTCATGACGGCGCTGGAAAAAATACACGCCCATGGGCTGATACACCGCGATATAAGCCCGGCGAATATAATGCAGCTACCGGACGGGCGCATAAAGCTTCTGGACTTCGGCGCGGCAAGACAGTATACCGACAGCGAGAAGAGCCTGTCGATCATTCTCAAGCCCGGCTATGCTCCGGAGGAGCAGTACAACAAGCGCGGCGATCAGGGGCCGTGGTCGGACGTCTACGCGCTGTGCGCAACGATGTACAAAATGATCACCGGCGTCACGCCCGATAATGCGGTCGACCGTATGTTCGGAACCGAGCTTAAGAAGCCTTCGAAGCTGGGCGTGGATATCACTCCCGCACAGGAGGCGGTCCTAATGAAGGGACTTGCCGTAAAAAGCGCCGACAGGATCAGGTCGATGGACGAACTGCGGAAGGCTTTTGCCGGAGAGATAGAGATCGCCGAGCCGGATAATTCCGGACACGTAGAAGAACAGCCCGATGCCGCTGAGAAGCCAAAGAAGAAAAAGCCAGTCCTGATCGCTGCAGCAGTCTTGGCTGCCGCGGCAGCGGTCACGGCGTTTGCCCTGATAAAGGGCGGAGCGCCTGAGAGCGCGGCTGTGCCTGCGCCGACCGAGGCATTGGCGGAGAGCATCGCAGCGCCAGAACCTACGCCCGAACCGACTCCTGAGCCGACACCTGAGCCGACACCGGAACCGGCGGTCATGCTGCAATCCGGCGAGGCTGGAAACGCTGTGACATGGCAGTTTGATTCTTACGGCGTATTCACCGTAAGCGGCAGCGGCGCGATGAACAACTATAAGGACACCGGATATACCGCGCCGTGGCGCGAGTTCAAGGATGAGATAAAGAAAGTCGTCATCGAGGACGGGGTCACGAGCGTAGGGGAGTATGCCTTCGCCGACTGCACGAACCTCGAAGAGGTGACGCTTTCGGACACAGTGACGCTGGTCGGCGCGCGTTCGTTCAGCGAGTGCACGAGCCTGAAGGGAATCGATATCCCAGACGCGGTGGAGGACATCGGGGGCGCGGCGTTTTACGACTGCGGAGCAATAGAGACGGTCACGCTCGGTGATTCGGTGAGAAAGATACGCGGCTATGCGTTTTTCCGCTGCGCCGGCTTTGACCATATTGAGCTGCCGAATAGTATTGTGCATATAGAGGAATATGCCTTTTATGGGTGCAGCGCTCTGGAGAGTATTCTCTACAACGGAACGCCGTATGACTGGATGAAGGTGACCGTCGATGACGGGAACTATCCGTTCAAGGATACGCATATAGGCACAGTTGGCTGAAGGGAGAAAATAAATGGACAGCCTTGAAAGATTTGTTTCCGCACAGGCGCGGGATTACGGCACGGCGCTTGCGGAGATACGCAGCGGCCATAAGCGCAGCCACTGGATGTGGTATATTTTTCCGCAGCTCCAGGGGCTCGGAATGAGCTCGACGGCGCAGTATTACGGCATCCGCGGCATTGAGGAGGCAAAGCGCTTCATTGCCCATCCGGTGCTCGGCAGGAACCTGCGCGAGATATCCGGCGCGCTGCTTGAGCTTGACACCAATGACCCGGCGACCGTTATGGGCTGGCCGGACAACCTCAAGCTATGCTCTTGCATGACGCTGTTTGAAGCGGTAGCCCCGGACGAGCCGGTATTCGGCGCAGTGCTGGATAAGTTCTACAGCGGCGAAAGAGACAGTCTCACGTTAGAAAAGCTAAGGTAAAAGTATAGGCAATGCGAAAAACGACTGCGGGCTCAAAAGAGACCGCGGTCGTTTTATTATGCTGTGCAACGGCTGAGGCTTACAGATTCTTATAATTAAAGCTGTCGGCAGCTTGGTTTACAAGATCCTCGGTCAGCTTCAGATCGGGATTATTGCCGTAGGCGTTCACATAGACGTTCATGACCATGAAGGAGCTGTCGAGGTAGGCATAGATATATGCATCCTCATCACTCTGCGCGATGTACAGCTCTGTGCCGTCCGGCGCGGTGCGCGTGCGGGTGAGGTACTTGGTGTAATCCGTGACGATGGAGCCGATCTCATTCCCGGTGGCAAACTCGTCGCTGACGGTATTGCGGATATAGACGCATAGTTCCGCGCCGTCCTCCACCGGCAGCTCACAGCACAGGCCGAAGGAACCGGTACTAAGGAAATAGAGCTTATCAAAGGCCGTTGGAACAGTTGTGAAGAAGTCGCCCTTGCAGCAGCGCTCGGTGAGCATACGCACAAGCTCCTCTGGGCTGAAGCACCTGTCGGCAGGCGCGCCGTTTGCTATGGGGCGCTCATCCCAATATAGCTCAGTTTCCCCGCTGCGCAGCTGCAGACCGTGTTTCTCCGCTATTTCCGCAAGCTTTGCATCGCTCTCCCCGTCCCATGCGCCGTAATTCCAGTCGTATTTACTCTGGTAATATCCGCCGTAGAAGATTTGGGAAAGTTCAGTGATGTTTTCATATTCCTCTTCGCTTATCACAAAAAAGCTCGATTCATCCTCGTATTCTATGACCGGCGCTGTCACCGGGTCTTTGTATATCCTCTGCTTGACTGGCTTCACGGTATATGTGCCGTCGCCGTTATTGACGTATTCCGGTTCCTCAGTTGAGCTGCCGTCATAGAACCTGCCCACGTTCGGCAGCATCTCATTCAGATAGCGGTTCCACTCTTCACGCCGGTAGTCTGCCCACTCCTTGGCCGCGGCGTTTATATTCTCGACCCACGGCTGCATGCTCTCCGGGGCGCTTACAGGCTTCGTCATGCTGACGCCCGCGCTGTTGGACATGTCCCGCGTCTCCGTGCTCCCGTCCTCATGCGTGACGGTATAGTCCGGTATCCGTCCGATACTTTCGGGCTTTATTATTGCCTCCCTGAAGCCGAGGAAATCCGACGCGAAGGCCGCGGCTGTGAAGAGCGATGCGAGCACCGCTGCGATAAGCAGCGTGCGCACGACACGTTTACCGCCGCGCCGTTCTTTCGGATACAGGCAGTCCATCGTCTCATCTATGAGCCGCCCATCGAGCCTGTCGAGCGACAGGAGAAAATCATAAGCGTTCATATAAGCCCCTCCTTTGTCAGATACTTTTGAAGCTTCCCGCGTGTGCGGTGCAGCGAGCTCTTCACCTTGCTCTGCGGGCAGCCGAGCTTTTGTGCGATCTCTGCGACGGGGGCAAAGCCCCAATAGCGGCACATGAAGATACGCCGGTCATCGGCAGAGAGCGTGCGCAGGAACTCTTCTATCTTCCCGGCAAGCTCTTTCTGCTCATATTCGCGCTCAACGGAGACCTGAGAGCACAGACAGTCCTCAAGCTCTTCCAGCACGAGCGTGACTTCACCGCCGCCGCGCTTTTTGGAATACCTGTCGCGCACGCGCCTAAGGCTCAGGTTGCGCACTATCGCCGCGGCGTAGGCGCGCAGCCGCTTCGGGCGCTGCGGCGGAAGGCTGTTCCACACCGCCATGTATGTATCGGAGACGCACTCCTCCGCGTCCTCCCTGTCGGAAAGTATGCCGTATGACAGCCCGCGGAGCTGGACGCCGTATTTCTTATCGGTCTCGTCAATGGCGGACTGGTCACGCTGCCAATACAGAGCGATTATCTTCTCGTCTTCCATGACATCCTCCTTGTAATTACTGAGCGCTCTCATACATATAGTTCCGTTTTCGGCGGCTTTGGTTGCATATACAATAAAATTTTTTCACCGCGGCGTGATGCGATAAACTGTTCACTTGAATCCGCGCGCAAAATGTGCGATAATACCGGAGCGGCCAATATGCTGCAATCGACATACCACGGAGGAGCTATGAACAAGAAGGAAGTCGGCGAGATACGCCGCAGATTCAAGCTTGAACGCAATAATATAAGTCACATATATGGGTGTTATGTAAACTCGGCTAAAGAAATCGTGTCCTACATAGACGAGTCGGTCGCGATGCTGACGCAGGAGGAGACGGAGAAGTATCTGTCCCTGCTGCGCAAGTCGCTCTCCGGTACACTCGGTCGCAATCTCATGTCCCTGTCCTTTGCGACAAAGCAGGTCATGGACAGCGACGAGGTGCGGCTGCTCTCAGCGCTGAGGAAGTCAGAACTCTCGGATGCCGCGCTGCGCGATGAGTTCTATAAGTGCATCATCGACGCTGTCACGCCCGACGAGAGCGGCTACGTGATACTGCTGGCCTTTGATATCTACGACGTGCCGCACTACGGCAAGGACGGCAGCCTTGACGACAATGACCGCGACGTGTTCAAATACATGGTCTGCTGCCTGTGCCCGGTCAAGACCGGCAAGGCGCAGTTCGGCTATTCACCGGACGACAAGCGCTTTCAGAACTTCCCCGGCGGTCAGCTCGTCGCCGCGCCGGAGTTGGGCTTCATGTATCCGAGCTTTGACGAGCGCAGCGCGAACATTTATAACGCGCTGTTCTACTCCCGCAATGTGAACGAGGATCATCAGGACTTCATCGACGCGGTGTTCAAGACGCAGGTTCCGATGCCGGCGGGCGCGCAGCAGGAGACCTTCATCGACGTCATGACCGGCACGCTCGATAAGGAGTGCAGTCTGTCGCTGATGCAGGGCGTACACACCGAGCTTATGGAGCGCATCAGCGTCCACAAGGAGAGCCATGACCCGGAGCCGCTGACGATAAGCCCGGAGGACATGGCGGAGATACTCGAAAACCACGGCGTCAGCGCAGAACAGGCCGAGGCCTTTGAAGAGAAGTGCCGCGAGGAGTTCGGCGAGGACGCAGAGCTCAGCCCCGCAAACATCATTGACAGCCGCCATTTCAAGCTTGAGACGCCTGAAGTCAAGATAAGCGTCGACCCGCAGCACGTCCACCTCGTCGAGACGCGCGTGATCGACGGGCGCAGGTATATCCTCATCCCAGCTGACAACGGCGTTGAGCTCAACGGCATGAGCGTCGGCATAGACTAATAAATGATATGCAGAATATAAAATACCGGCAGGAAGCGTGCTTCCTGCCGGTATTCTGATATATTACTTTTTGAAGCTGTCCTTGAGGGCAACGGAGCGGTTGAAGACCAGATGGCCGGGCTTCGCGTCGCGGTTATCAAGGCAGAAGTAGCCCTGACGCATGAACTGCAGGCCTGTGGAGTCCTTACCCTTTTCCGGCATGGGCATCTCGGCAAGGCTGTGCTCGACTTTGCAGCCGGTGAGGATGTTCAGGCTGTCGGGATCGAGGTAATCGAGGAAGTTCTTGTCCGGGCCGTCGGGGTCGGGATCGCTGAAAAGGTTGCCGTAGACGCGCACCTCGGCGTCGGCAGCGGTGGCGGCATCGACCCAATGGATCGTCGCGCCCTTGACCTTGCGCCCGTCAGCGGGATCGCCGCCGCGGCTTTCGGGGTCATACTCGCAGAGAACTTCAATAACATTGCCGCCGGCGTCCTTGACGCAGCCGGTGCACTCTACAAGGTACGCGCCCTTCAGGCGAACCTCATTGCCGGGGTACATGCGCTTGTACTTCGGCGCGGGCTCCTCCATGAAGTCGTCCGCTTCGATCCAGAGCTCACGCGAGAAGCTGAGCTCCCTCGTCCCGTCCTCAGGGCGGAGGGGGTTATTCTCAACGGTGAGAGTCTCGCTCTTGCCGGCGGGGTAATTGGTGACGGTGAGCTTCACGGGGTTGAGCACGGCCATGACGCGGCGGGCGTTCGCGTTGAGGTCATCGCGCAGGCAGCTTTCAAGCAGTGCAAGGTCGACCGTCGACGGAACCTTCGACACACCGATGCGGTCGCAGAACTCACGGATGGACGCGCTGGTGTACCCACGGCGGCGAAGACCGCACAGGGTCGGCATACGCGGATCGTCCCAACCGGAGACGTAGCCCTCCTGCACAAGCTGGCGCAGCTTGCGCTTGGACATAACGGTGTGGTTGATGCCGAGACGGGAGAACTCTATCTGTCTCGGTTTTATGCCGGGGATGGAGACATTCGACACGACCCAGTCATAAAGCGGACGGTGATCCTCATATTCGAGCGAGCAGAGCGAGTGCGTGATGCCTTCGATCGCGTCCTGGATCGGGTGGGCAAAGTCATACATCGGGAAGATGCACCACTTGGTGCCCTGACGGTGATGCTCAATATAACGGATGCGGTAGAGCACGGGGTCGCGCATATTGAAGTTGCCGCTGGCAAGATCGATCTTTGCGCGCAGCGTATAGCGCCCCTCTTCAAATTCGCCGTTTCTCATGCGCTGGAACAGGTCAAGGCTCTCCTCAATGGGCCTGTCGCGCCACGGGCTGACGGCGGGACGGTTTACGTCCCCGCGGTACTCGCGGAACTGCTCCGGCGTAAGCTCGCAGACGTAGGCAAGACCTTTCTTTATAAGCTCAATAGCGTAGCCGTAGGTCTGCTCAAAATAATCCGAACCGTAGAAAAACCGGTCGCCCCAGTCAAAGCCCAGCCAATGGATGTCCTCCTTTATCGCGTCGACAAATTCGGTGTCCTCCTTAGCAGGGTTGGTATCGTCCATGCGGAGGTTGCATATACCGCCGAAACGCTCGGCAGTACCGAAGTCAATGGTCAGAGCCTTGCAATGGCCTATATGCAGATAACCGTTGGGCTCAGGCGGGAAACGCGTGTGGATCTGCATCCCATAGCAGCGGTGCCCCTCGGAAAGATCTTCTTGTACAAATGCGTCGATAAAGTTTCTGGCAGCTTCTTCCATGTCCTCATCTCTCCTATGCTTATAAGTCCAGAATATTATAAACGATTGCTCTGGTAATTACAATAAAAATGTGGTAGACTAACTATGAAAATTGACGGAAGCGGGTGACGACAGGTGTCGGAGGTTTTTGACATTATAATAATCGGCGGCGGTATCGCGGGCACCTCGGCGGCGCTGACGGCGCTGAACCGCGGGAAACGCACTGGGGTGATCGCGAATCCCATGGAGTCGGAGAGCCTGTATAAGGCGGAGAAGATAACGAATTATCCGGGGCTTGCCGGACTCAGCGGACGGGAGATGTCCGGGCTGCTGCACCGTCAGTTGGAGGGCAGCGGCGCAAAGCTCATCCGCGGGCGCGCGCTGAACGTCATGGACATGGGCGGCAGCTTCGGCGTCGCGGTCGGGAACGACTTCTATGAGACGAGGGCAATCATCCTTGCCCTCGGCATTACGCGGGAAAAGCTCTATCCGGGCGAGGCGGAGTTTCTCGGACGAGGCGTGAGCTACTGCGCGACCTGCGACGGGATGCTCTATAAGGGCAAGACCGTCGCGCTCATCGGCAATAACCGCGAAGCGTTTGACGATGCGGACTTCCTGCGGGGCATCGGCTGCAATGTGCTGCACTTCAAAGAGAACCTGCGCTATGAGATACGCGGCGGCATGAAAGCGGACACACTCATCGCAGGCGGGGAGGAGTACCCAGTCGACGGCGTGTTTATAATCAAAGACAGCATTTCCGTCTCCAAGCTGCTGGATGGGCTGGAATATGAAAACGGTGCGATCGTCACGAAGCGCGACATGAGTACGTCGATCCCCGGCGTCTTTGCCTGCGGCGACTGTACCGGCAAGCCATACCAGCTCGCCAAGGCCGCTGGCGAGGGGAACATCGCGGCACTCTCGGCGTGTGAGTATATTAAGTAATAAAACAGATTGCGGGAGAAGAATATGGATAAGATAGCTGTTCTCATTCCTTGCTATAACGAAGCCCAAACCATAGAGAAAGTGGTGAAGGAGTTTAAGCAGGAACTGCCGGAAGCCATAATCTATGTTTATGACAACAACTCCAAGGACGGGACGGATGACATTGCCCGCGCTGCCGGGGCTGTGGTTCGCTATGAGCATCAGCAGGGTAAGGGGAATGTAGTGCGGCGGATGTTTCAGGAAATAGAAGCGGAATGTTACCTGATGGCTGACGGCGATGATACATATCCGGCGGAAAGCGCCCGCGTGCTCGTAAACCATGTGCTGAATGAACAGGCCGATATGGTCGTGGGAGACAGGCTCTCCTCAACATATTTTGAGGAGAACAAGCGCCCGTTCCATAATTTCGGCAACAGCATCGTGCGTTGGAGCATAAACACCATTTTCAAGAGCGGCATCAAGGATGTCATGACGGGCTACAGAGCGTTCAGCTACCGCTTTGTAAAGAGCTTCCCAGTGGTGTCAAAGGGCTTTGAGATAGAGACAGAGATGACCATTCACGCGGTCACAAAAAACATGTATGTCGTCAACGAAGTTGTCGGCTATCGTGACAGACCCGGCGGAAGCGAGTCAAAGCTCAATACGGTGAGCGACGGCATTAAGGTGATCTTTACCATATTTAACCTTTTCAGAAACTACAAGCCGATGCAGTTCTTCTCGCTTCTTGCGTTGCTGCTTATCATAGTGTCAGCCGCTGTGTTTATCCCGCTCGTGCTGGTGCCGTTCTGGCAGACCGGCCTTGTGGAACGGTTCCCGACGCTTATCGTCTGCGGCTTTGTGGCTATCGCGGCGCTCTTGAGCTTCTTTAACGGCATGGTGCTTGACGCGATCATGCAGCAGGAAAGAAGAGAATACGAATTTAGGCTTATGCTCGTGCATGATATGGAACGCAGAGCGAGGGGAGAATAATAAAGATTGAATAAATCTATTGAAAAAAGGCAATTGTAAAAATAAAGGAGAATCATTATGGCTATTGCACATCTGAATGAGAATAATTTCGATAACGAAACAAGCCAGGGCACCTGCCTTGTGGACTTCTGGGCGACATGGTGCGGCCCCTGCCGCATGCAGGCTCCCGTGCTCGAAAAGCTCGATGCGGAGCTTCAGGGCAGCGTCAAGATATGCAAGGTGGATGTGGACGAGAACCCCGGCCTTGCGCAGCGCTTCGGCGTGAGCAGCATCCCGACGCTCGTCGTCATCCGCGACGGCAAGGCGGTAAATGGCGTCGTCGGCCTGCATAACCTTGAGCAGCTCAAGGCTCTGCTTGCGTAAACAAAACAAAATACTTTGCGCGGCAGGTGTTGACAAATCTGTCTGCCTGCGCTAAAATCATTTCATTGCTGTGACAGGCAGGAGTACGCGGTGTGCGGATCTCAGAGAGGGAGCGGTCGGTGAAAGCTCCTGTGAAGCGCTGCGGAAGGTCGGCCTTGAGCGTCCCGGGTGAAGGGTGACTGTGTAGTCCGGGCGTGGCTTTCGCGTTAAGGAAGGCATGAGTGCCGCAGTATGCGGAATTCAGGTGGTACCGCGGTAAATTATCGCCCTGAAGCTATATGCTTCAGGGCGTTTTTCTATGTGAGAGGAGAGCAGAGAATGAAAGAACTTCCGAAAGTGTACGACCCTAAATCGGTCGAGAAAAAGGTCTATGAGATGTGGATGGACGGGCACTATTTTGAGGGCAAAATAGACCCCGATAAGAAGCCGTTCTCCATCGTCATGCCGCCCCCCAATGTCACCGGCCAGCTCCACATGGGGCATGCCCTTGACGCGACGCTTCAGGATATCCTGACCCGCTATAAGAGAATGCAGGGCTATGCTGCGCTGTGGCTGCCCGGCGTTGACCATGCCGGCATCGCGACCCAGATAAAGGTCGAAGAGGTGCTGCGCAAGGAGGAGGGAAAGACCCGCTACGATCTCGGCCGCGACAAGTTCCTTGAGCGCGTCTGGGACTGGAAGCAGAAGTACGGCGACCGTATAGTCGAGCAGCAGAAGAGCATGGGCGTCTCCTGCGACTGGAGCCGCAGCCGTTTCACGATGGACGATGTCTGCGCCAAGGCCGTGCGCGAGACCTTCTGCGATCTCTATGAGAAGGGACTCATCTACAAGGGCAGCCGCATCATCAACTGGTGCCCGCACTGCCGCACAGCTCTGTCCGACGCCGAGGTCGAGTACAAGGACATCCCCGGCTCCTTCTGGTACATCCGCTATCCGATCGAGAACTCCGACGAGGAGTTCATCATCGCGACGACCCGCCCCGAAACCATGCTGGGCGATACCGGCGTCGCAGTCAACCCCGCGGATGAGAAGTACCAGCACCTTGTCGGCAAGAACGCGATCCTCCCGCTTGTCGGGCGCAAGCTGCCCATCGTCGCGGACGACTATGTCGAGCTCGGCTTCGGCACCGGCGCCGTTAAGATGACGCCCTGCCATGACCCGAACGACTATGAGGTCGGTCTGCGCCACAACCTTGAGCAGATACAGTGCATCGACGAGGACGCGAAGATCATAAACGGCGGCAAGTATAACGGCATGGATCGCTACGAGGCGAGAAAGGCCATCGTCGCCGACCTCGAAGAGCAGGGCTACCTTGTCAAGGTCGAGCCGTACAGCCACAATGTCGGCTGCTGCTACCGCTGCGGCACTGTCGTTGAGCCGCTCACGAGCCCCCAGTGGTTCGTCAAGATGGCTCCGCTTGCCAAGGAAGCGATAAACGTCGTCAAGGATGGGCGCATCAAGTTCGTGCCTGAGCGCTTCACGAAGACCTACCTCAACTGGATGGAGAACGTGCATGACTGGTGCATCTCCCGTCAGCTCTGGTGGGGTCATCAGATACCCGCGTGGTACTGCGCCGACTGCGGCCATATCACTGTATCCCGCGAGGACGCGGCCGAGTGCGAGTGCTGCCACAGCAAGAATATCACCCGCGATGAGGATGTGCTCGATACCTGGTTCAGTTCCGCGCTCTGGCCGTTCTCCACGATGGGCTGGCCGGAAAAGACCGCCGACCTCAACTACTGGTATCCCACGAGCGTCATGGTCACGGGCTATGATATCATCTTCTTCTGGGTCGCGAGAATGATCTTCTCCGGCATGGAGCAGATGAAGGAGGAGCCGTTCAAGACCGTCTTTATCCACGGCCTTGTGCGCGACAGTCAGGGACGTAAGATGTCCAAGTCCCTCGGCAACGGCATCGACCCACTCGAAATGGTCGAGACCTACGGTGCGGACGCGCTGCGCTTCAACCTCATCACCGGCAACTCACCCGGAAACGATATGCGCTTCTACGTCGAGAAGTGCGAGGCCATGCGCAACTTCTGCAACAAGCTCTGGAACGCATCGCGCTTCGTGATGATGAACCTCACCATCGACCGCAACGAGCTTCCCGAAAAGCTTGAGATAGAAGACAAGTGGATCCTCTCCAAGCTCAACAGCGTTATCCGTGAGGTCTGCGACAACATGGATAACTACGAGCTGGGCGTCGCTGCCGGCAAGATATATGATTTCATCTGGGACAGCTACTGCGACTGGTATATTGAGCTGACCAAGCCCCGCCTCAACGGTGAGGACGAGGAGTCCAAGATCGCCGCGCAGAAGGTGCTGCTCTATGTGCTGACCGAGATACTCAAGCTTGTCCACCCGTTCATGCCGTTTATCTCCGAGGAGATCTGGCAGGCGCTGCCGCATGAGGGCGAGGCGCTGATGGTCGAGCGCTATCCTGAGTACAGCGAGAAGCTGAGCTTCCCTGAGGATGAGCAGAACTTTGAGATGGTCATGGCCGCTATCAAGGCTGTCCGTGCCCGCCGCAGCGAAATGAACGTGCCTCCGTCCAGAAAGGCGCACCTCATCATCGCAACCGATAAGAAGGCAGCCTTCGAGGCCGGACGCAGCTACATCTGCAAGCTCGCCTATGCAAGCGATATCAGCGTGCAGGACGCAGCACCCGAAAGCGCCGACGGCATGGTCTCCGTCGTCACCGACAATGCACGTATGTTCATGCCGATGGCGGAGCTTGTCGACCTTGAGAAGGAGAAGGCGCGCATCCTCAAGGAGCTTGCCAATGCCGAAAAGCAGCTTGAAGGTCAGATTGCGAAGCTTGCGAACGAGAAGTTCATCTCCCGCGCGCCGGAGAACGTCGTCAACATGGAGCGCGACAAGAAGGCAAAGCTCGAAGCGCTGATTGAAAACCTCAAGCTCAGCCTTGAGCACCTCGGCAAATAAATCCGTGTTCCGCTGACAGGCTTCGACCGTAATTGCATATATAAAGTTATACAATGACACCGCATAGCGATATGCGGTGTCATTTTTGTTTAAGGGAGAGAAAGGCAATGAACATAAGCACGGCTTTCAGCGCGGGACGGCTCACGGTGTATCTCACCGGGGAGCTCGATCACCACGCCGCGCGCTGCGCGATACACACCATTGACGAGCTGCTTGACGAATACCTGCCGCGCGACTGCGCGTTGGACATGTCGGGGCTGAGCTTCATGGACTCCTCCGGGATCGCGGTGATAATCCGGGTGAGCAGAAGGATGAAGAACCTCGGCGGCAGGGCGTGGATCGAAAACCCCGCGCGCCAGCCGCAGAGGGTGATAGATGCTTCAGGCATAGACCGGCTCGTCCCGGTCGCACTGGGGCGCTGAGGAGGAAAGACAATGAACGAGACAAACTACATAAAGCTTGAGTTTCCGAGCAGGAGCAGCAACGAGGGCTTTGCCCGCGCGGCGGCAGCAGCATTCGCAGCGCAGCTTGACCCGAACATGGAGGAGCTGGGGGATATCCGCACAGCCGTCTCAGAGGCGGTGACGAACGCCATAGTCCATGCCTACCCCGACACGATAGGCCGCGTCAGTATGCGCCTGCGCATACTCGGCGGCAGCACGCTGGAGATATCCGTGCGTGACTGGGGACGCGGCATTGAAAACGTCGACAAAGCGATGGAGCCGCTATACAGTACCGGCGGCGAGGACAGAAGCGGCATGGGCTTTACGATAATGGGCAGCTTCATGGACAAGCTCCGTGTGCGCTCAACTCCCGGCAAGGGCACGACCGTCACTATGCAGAAATACATATGCCCCCGGATGAGCCAGCGATGAGCGGGGATATCTACGACGCGATACGTCTTGCAAAGCAGGGCGACCGTGAGGCGGCGGAGCAGCTGGTCGAGGAAAACTCCGGACTTATCTGGAGCGTCGCGCGCCGTTTCTTCGGACGCGGCGTCGACCCAGACGATCTGTACCAGCTCGGCTGCGTCGGTTTTCTGAAAGCGATAGACGGCTTCGACGAGGGCTACGGCACGCGCTTTTCGACCTACGCCGTGCCGAAGATATCCGGCGAGATACGCCGCTTCCTGCGCGATGACGGAACGGTCAAGGTGAGCCGCGGCATCAAGGAGCAGGCCGCGAAGATACGTCAGGCGCGCATAAAGCTCGAACAGCGCATAGGGCGCGAGCCGACGATGTCGGAGCTTTCGCGCGAGACGGGCATCGCGCCGGAGGATATCGCCTTTGCCGAGACGGCGACAGGGCCTGCCGACAGCATCCAGCGCGAGACAGGCGAGGACGGCTTCACGCTTGAGCTTGTCCTCGGCGACTACGGCGCGGAGGACAAGCTGGTTGAATATGTCGCGCTGCGTGCGGCAATAGAGACGCTGCCGGAGCGCGAGCGGCAGGTGATAGCCCTGCGCTTTTACCACGGCATGACGCAGCAGAACTGCGCAAAAGTCATGCACGTCTCTCAGGTGCAGATATCCCGCCTTGAGCGCCGCGCTGTGGAGCTCCTGCGCGAAAAGCTTGAATAAGTGAATAGACTATAACATGAAGAGACCGGAGGGAATCATTACCTCCGGTCTCTTCAGATGATTCTTTGGCGAGATGTTAAAATATCACATTCATGTCGACGATACCGCGTATGCCGTTGACGGTGCCTCTCTCTGTAAACTGCCATATATCGTAGCGCCCGCTGAAGTCCGGCAGACGCCCGCCGCGGGTGTAGTTTGCCAGCCATATCATGTGCGGCTCTATCGAACTGTAAGCGACGTGCTCTTCAAAGAAATAGAGCCCGGAATAAACTCCCGTCTTGTACCCCGCGTCTCTTATGCGCTTGCAGAAGGCGGAAATTATCTCGTCGCGCGCAGCCTTGCTGAGCCTGTCGCAGCGCCCCTTGGGATAGTCGCCCGACTGCTCGATATCGAAGAATATCGGGTACTCAAGCTCCGTGCCGTTAAGGCAGCTCAGGATGAAGTTGGCCTCATCCACGGCCTCCTTGGCCGTCACGGCTGTCGAGTAGAAATACACGCCGAGGTCGATCCCGGCCGCTTTCGCGTTGCGCAGATTCTGGGCAAAGCAGGAGTCGGGATAGATAAGCCCCGTCTCCCAGCCGCGGCCGCCGGCGCGGAGTATCGCAAAGTCAATGCCCTGCGCCTTTACTGCCGGCCAGTTGATACCCTTGTTGTAGAAGGACACGTCAATGCCGAGCGCCTTTGCCTTCGCGCCGTCCTGACCGAAGTAATAAAGCTTGCCGTCGACCTGCTGCAAGCCTGTGCGCATTCTGCCGAAAGCGTCGTAATTATATAGCTTGCCGTCCTCCTCTATCCAGCCGCGCTCAAGGGAATAGACCGGCTCAGGCGTCGGCTGCGGCGTCTGCACTGGAAGCGGCGTCGGCTGAACCTCGGAGGAGGGGAGCACTGCAGCGTCCTGATCGGCGGGTGCGTCGAATACGGACGCGGCGACAGCATCAGTCGGCGCAGGCTCCGTGCGCTGCGCGGAATAATAGCGCAGGCGGGGGAGAAGTATCAGCCCCGCAATTATAACGGAAAGGCAGGGCAGGAGGACAATAAGAACGCGCTCAGTCTTCGGCTCGTTCATTTTCTCCCACAGCCGCCTGAATAAATCTCTCATACGGTAAAATCGTCTCCGGAATGGAATATGTACCTTTACATAGTACTATCCCGCGGGGTAAATGTCAAACAATATGGGGTTGCCGGCGCGGATAAATGTCTTAGCAATCGTCATTTAGCCCATTGAATGTGCGGCGCGCTTGTGATAAAATCGAACACATGATGACTGATTTTGAAAAAAACTACATAGAAGCGCGCAAAGCCGTTGTGCGCGGTGATTTCCGGAACCTGAACCCCATGCAGCAGGAGGCAGTTTTAGCGACCGAGGGGCCGCTGCTGATACTCGCAGGGGCGGGCAGCGGAAAGACCACCGTGCTCATAAACCGCATCGCGAATCTTCTGCGTTACGGCAGAGCCGGTGACAGTGACGAGATACCTGAGGATGCTGACGAGGAGCAGCTTGAGATCCTTAGAACAGGGGGCGACAGAGCCCGCCGTCTCGCTGCGCTCGACCCGGTCGACCCGTGGCGCATCCTTGCAATAACCTTTACGAACAAGGCGGCCGACGAGCTCAAGGCGCGCCTTGAAAGTATGCTCGGCGAACAGGCGCAGGATATCTGGGCATGCACCTTCCATTCCGCCTGCGTGCGCATCCTG
Source organism: uncultured Oscillospiraceae bacterium (assembly GCA_934591725.1). GTDB lineage: Bacteria > Bacillota > Clostridia > Oscillospirales > Oscillospiraceae > Limivicinus. Next base: position 8,797 of record CAKTPR010000013.1, on the reverse strand, counting down.
CGGCGCGGCGCGGAGAATCTTGGCTACACCAGCAGCTTCACGATTTACGACACCGCCGACAGCCTGAGCCTGCTCAAGCACATCATCAAGGACATGGAGCTTGACGATAAAATGTATGCCGCAAAGTCCGTTATAGGCGAGATAAGCCGTGCAAAGGACAGCTGCATCTCCGCCGAGGAGTACAGCAGGAATGCGGAGCTTTCGGGCGACCTGCGGCGCCGGACGATCGGGCGCATATACGCAGAGTATTCCCGCCGCTGCTTCTCTGCCAACGCCATGGATTTTGACGACCTTATTTACAACACCGTCAAGCTCCTTGACACAAACGACGAGGTACGCGATTACTGGCAGCGCCGCTTCAGATATGTGCTCATCGACGAGTATCAGGATACGAACAATCTCCAGTTCCGGCTCGCGGAGCTGCTGTCCGGCGGATTGGGGAATATCTGTGTTGTCGGCGATGACGACCAGAGCATATACAAGTTCCGCGGCGCGACGATCGAGAACATCCTCAGCTTTGAGAGCCAGCATAAGCACTGCCGCACCATCCGCCTTGAGCAGAACTACCGCAGCACCGGTCACATCCTCGGCGCGGCAAACGCCGTTATCAGCCATAACGAGCAGCGCAAGGGCAAAAACCTCTGGACTGACCGCGGCGACGGCGACCTTGTGGAGCTCTTCACTGCGGATAACGAGCATGCCGAGGCGCAGTTCGTTGTCTCAACTATCATGGGCAGCTACGGCCGCGGTGCTAACTGGCGCGACCATGCCGTGCTCTACCGCATGAACGCGCAGTCAAACCAGCTTGAATATGCCCTCAAGCGCAACAGCATCCCTTACCGCGTCGTCGGCGGTACGCGCTTCTTTGACCGCGCTGAGGTCAAGGATATGCTCGCATATCTGAGCGTCATTGCGTCCCCAGCGGACGATCTGCGCATTTCGAGGATCATCAACGTGCCCGCAAGGGGCATCGGCGCAAAGTCTATCGACACCGTCCGCGAGCTTGCGCAGGCAAACGGATGCCCGATGTTCGAGATACTCGACAAGGCAGACAATTACCCTGAGCTCCAGCGCTCGGCGATAAAGCTCAGGAACTTTGCAAACTTCATAAAAGAGCTGCGCGAGTATGCGAAGACAGCAACGCCCGACGCACTGTATGATGAGCTGCTTGCCAAAACCGGCTACGTCCTTGCGCTTGAGACCAAGGGCACGGTTGATGATATTGCCCGCGTTGAGAACGTGCGCGAGCTTAAAACGAGCATCATAGACTATATGAAGGAGTCAGGCGACAACACCCTTGAGGGCTACCTTGCAAATGTCGCGCTCTATACGGACATGGACAGCTACGACCCGGACGCCGACTGCGTCATACTTATGACCATGCACAGCGCCAAGGGACTTGAGTTCCCGACGGTTTTCGTAGTCGGCATGGAGAATGGTATTTTCCCCAGCGCACGGGCAATCGGAGAGCCGGACGAGATGGAGGAGGAGCGCCGCCTTTGCTATGTGGCCATCACCCGCGCGAAGGAAAGACTCTACCTTACCTGCGCGCGCCAGCGTATGATCTTCGGCCGCACAACAATGAACCAGCTCTCCCGCTTCGTCTCCGAGATACCGGAGGAGCACATACATAAGAATATACCATCCTACGAAAAGCGCGAAAAGACGTGGGAGGAGCGCAAGGCGCAGCACCGTCCGCGCTTCAAGGATAAGGGGCTGAGCTTCGCGGCCTCCGCGCCGGAGACGCCGAAGCCGGAGAATACGGACACATTCGCCCTTGGTGACAGCGTCAGACACAAGGCCTTCGGCAGCGGTGTTATCACAAAGATGTCGCCCATGGGCGGGGACTATCTGATAGAGATAAACTTTGAGAGCGTCGGCGTGAAGAAGTTTATGCTGCGCGCCGCAGCCCAGTATATGACCAAAGAATAGAAAGCCGGTGCATGAAATGAGAGAGCTTTCAGCGGAGATTATCCGCGGCGAGGTCAGCCGCCTGTGCAGGGAGGCAAACCTGCGCCTGCCTGACGATATCAGCCGCGCGCTGCGTGAGGCGCAGCGTACCGAGCCATGGCCGGTGGCCAAGGACACGCTCGGCGTGCTGTGCGATAATATGTGCGCGGCGAAGAAGAGCGGACTCCCGGTCTGTCAGGACACGGGCATGGCCTGCGTGTTCCTTGAAATAGGACAGGACGTGCATATAACGGGCGACCTGTACGGCGCGATAAATGCCGGTGTCGCCGACGGCTATGTAGAGGGTTATCTGCGCAAGAGCGTGGTCGCCGACCCGCTGCGTCGTGTGAACACGGAAAACAACACCCCTGCGCTCATAACCGTTGACCTCGTTCCGGGGGATAAAGTTAAGCTCACCGTCGCCCCTAAGGGCTTCGGCAGCGAGAACATGAGCCGCCTCAAGATGCTCAAGCCCGCCGACGGCGCTGAGGGCGTCAAGGACTTTGTTGTCGAGACGGTGAAGCTTGCCGGGGCGAACCCTTGCCCGCCTGTCATCCTCGGCGTCGGCATCGGCGGCAGCTTCGATAAGGCTGCGCAGCTTGCAAAGCATGCTCTCCTGCGCCCGATAGATCAGCCGAACCCCGACGAATACTACGCCGCGATGGAGCGGGAGCTGCTGGAGCGGATAAACGCCCTCGGCATCGGCCCTCAGGGCTTCGGCGGGCGCACGACTGCGCTCGGCGTGAATATTGAGACTATGCCCACGCACGTCGCGGGGCTCCCCGTGGCGGTCAACATGAGCTGCCATGTGACGCGCCGCGCAAGCTGCGTACTGTGAGGTGCCTATGGAATATGTGATGAGCTTCCCGGCAGACAAAGCGGAGCTTTCAAAGCTGCGTGCGGGTGACAAACTGACCGTGTCCGGGACGATATACACCGCGCGCGACGCCGCGCACAAGCGCCTGACGGAGCTTATAGCCTCCGGTGAGGAGCTGCCGTTGGATATCCGCGGCGCAGCGATATACTATGCCGGCCCCACCCCGGAGAAACCGGGGCAGGTGATCGGCTCCTGCGGGCCGACGACCTCCGGACGCATGGACGCTTATGCACCGGGACTCCTTGACCGCGGCCTTGCCGTCATGATCGGCAAGGGAGACAGGAACGCCGCCGTCATTGACGCGATAGTCCGAAACGGCGCGGTGTACCTCGCCGCGATGGGCGGCGCGGGCGCACTGATGGGCAGCTGCGTTAAGGCGGCGCGCGTCGTGTGCTATGAAGATCTCGGCTGTGAGGCGATACGCGAGCTCAAGGTCGAGAATATGCCGCTTACCGTCGTCATCGATTCTCAGGGGAACGACCTCTATAAGACCGGCCCCGAAGCGTATCGCAGAAGTCTGGAGGACTGAATATGGACGTTATGGAAAAATCCCTCGCGCTGCACTATGAGCGCCGTGGCAAAATAGAGATCGCCGCCCGCGTGCCTGCCGACAGCAGCGAGGCGCTGAGCCTTGCCTATACTCCGGGCGTCGCGAAGCCCTGCCTTGAAATCCAGAAGGACATCAACAAGAGCTATGAGCTGACCCGCCGCTGGAACACCGTTGCCGTCGTGACGGACGGCACTGCCGTGCTCGGCCTCGGCGATATCGGCCCGGAGGCCGGTATGCCGGTCATGGAGGGCAAGTGCCTGCTGTTCAAGGCATTCGGCGATGTGGATGCTATCCCGCTCTGTGTGCGCTCAAAGGATGTGGACGAGATCGTCAACACCGTCGCACTGCTGGCAGGCTCCTTCGGCGGCGTGAACCTTGAGGATATCTCTGCGCCGCGCTGCTTTGAAATCGAGGAAAGGCTCAAGCAGCTCTGCGATATTCCCATCTTCCATGACGATCAGCACGGCACGGCCGTCATAATGCTTGCCGCGCTGACGAATGCGCTCAAGCTCGTCGGGAAGAAGATGGAGGATATCAAGGTCGTTACATCAGGCGCGGGCGCGGCGGGGACGGCGATAGTGAAGCTGCTTGTCTCGCGCGGCGTGAAGAATGTCGTTATGACCGACCGGAGCGGCGCGATATATCAGGGGCGCCCCGGCATGAACGGCGCAAAGCAGGAGATCGCCGCCATGACGAACCCGAACATGGAGCAGGGGAAGCTTGCCGATGTTATCCGCGGCGCGGATGTGTTCATCGGCGTGTCCGCTCCCGGCGTGCTGACGCAGGACATGATCCGCACGATGAACCGTGACGCCATCATCTTTGCCTGCGCAAACCCCACACCCGAGATCATGCCGGACGAAGCCAAGGCTGCGGGCGCAGCCGTCGTCTGCACCGGGCGCAGCGACTATCCAAATCAGGTCAACAATGTCCTCGCGTTCCCGGCGATATTCCGCGGCGCGCTCGATGCGAGAGCGTCGGACATCAACAGCGAAATGAAGATCGCAGCGGCGGAGGCGCTCGCCTCGCTCGTCTCGGATGAGGAGCTGAACGCCGATTATATCCTGCCCTACGCATTTGACAAGCGCGTGCGCGAAACGGTCTCCAAGGCCGTGTTCGACGCGGCGCACCGCAGCGGCGTTGCGAGAATTTGATACGGCTCAAAAAAGAATAAGCAGAACGACTGCGGCCTGAGAATGGCCGCAGTCGTTTGTTGTGTGATTGAAAGTCCTGGGTAAAAACAGAGCCATAAATGAATGCAGGGCCTTGGGCTCCCATTGCCATCAGATACAAACATTTATGACTCAATACAAATGTTATCACGCTGAAACCGTGCTGTCAAGATAGGGGAGAGCATACTTTGCAAGTATGGCAGTGCCAAATCAAAGCCCAACGAGGCGGGGGTTCACTTTATAAAAGAACGAAAATCTTGTAAACAAAACAAGGGCTTTTTTTGATCATAGTTCCATGTATGGGCTGAATCCCCTCCGCAAAGATTGCGATCTGGACATTCAATGCACTGAGAGCAATCAGCGGTTCGATCTCGCCGGAATGCTTCAAAACGGTTAAGCCAGACATCCATAAAATCGTCTGAACGAATATTACCCTGTACTAACTCAGGTTTGTTTGCAATATCCAAGCATGCGCAGATGTCCCCATTGGATCTTATACTTGCGGTGAGGATCCCGGCACCGCACATAAAATAATGATCCCGAACCATGCGCTCATATTGTATGCCTAAATAGTGGGAGCACCCAAAAGTAACCTCCATCTTGCAATTTTGATCAAACCTCTTGTCCCGTATAAAAGAAATCAGATGAGAAAATTGGTCTGGTTTTAACAGAAGGTCACTTGATTCACAGGCTCGCCCTATCGGCTCTATGTTGATAGGACGCCAACTGGTTATTCCCATCCCGCAAAGAAAGGCATATAGCGGTTCAAGCTCATGGAAGTTTTCCCTGTGCAGTACCGTCGTTACCTGCGGCTCGAATCCGGCATTCTGGAGAGCTTGCAGCCCGCGTATGGCACGACGCCACGCTCCTTTTTGCCGTCTGAACGAGTCATGGGAATGTTCCATTCCATCTAAGCTGACAGACACAGTACTCAGCCCTGATTGTTTGAGATTTTGGGCGGCGGCGTCATCAATTAGCGTGGCATTTGTTGTCATGCCCCAGAAAAAGCCCATAGATGAAACGCAGTTTGCAATTTCAAAAAAATCCGGATGCAGCATCGGTTCTCCGCCAGTCAGGCAGATCATGGGTTTATCCTGCATGACGGAACGAAGAGCAGATGTTATATCATCAATTGTCAAACATGAACCTTCAGAAGAACAATTACTGCCGCAGTGCATACAGTTCAGATTGCACCTGTCTGTAATTTCAAAGAACAGCCAGCGAAGGTGAGGAGACTTTCTCAGTTGATCCCTGTGCTGCACCAAGAGATCAAGCTGAGAACGCTTTATATTCATCACGCTATTCATGGATACTTTATTCAATCCCAAGAAAAGCTTCCTTTGTCTTTTTCATATGGTGCACTGCCTCCACATTTGGGACAGAAACGCTCATTATCAACCATTCTTTCGGTTTCCCAAACGTATCCGCAATTATTGCACTTGTGTACTCTCTTCGTTGGAGGCGGACCATAGATACAGGCAAACGTCTCATCTATATAGCCCGGTTTTCCCATTGGCGCTCCGCAAAAACGGCAGTACTTATCTCCGTCAATGTAGCTTTGATGGCAGTTCCTGCAAACCTTTCGCTTTGGAGTTCTCTTTGATTTGAATATATCGAACATCATGCTTACCCCCAATTTTATAAATCGTGATTTGTTTAGGAGACTAAATATCTGATACAAATAATAACATCTTTCGCAAAAAAAGTCCACCGCAATTCAATCAGAATTACGGTGGACTTATGGTCGGAGTGGGGAGATTTGAACTCCCGGCCTCTTGGTCCCGAACCAAGCGCGCTACCATCTGCGCTACACCCCGTTAGACAGCTTTCATATTATAGTTTCCAAAGCCCGAATTGTCAAGCAAAACTTAGTAATAAGTGAAAGAAATTGAAAATAAGCTTATAGCCGGGGGTGAGGCCTTGAAACTCAGACCGGCGGCCGTGGCCGTGGTATTTGCCGCGCTGACACTGTTGAAGCTGCTCTGCGGCGCTGACAGCATGAGCCGCGCAAACCCAGCAGGGGAGAGCGCGGCGGACTGTGTCGCGGCGCTTGGACGGAGCCTGACCTCTGATGGCGCGGATGAGGAGCTGCGGGAAGCCTTTTCGCAGCTCATTACCGGAAACCGCACCGACATACGGCAGGCGTTCCGAGGAGATTCATGAACGGCAGACGTGTCACGATAAGCCTTGCGCTAACACTCGCGGCGGCTTTTATTTATTATGTTGTCAGCATTGAGACCGCAATAGCGATAGCACTCCCGGTCGCGGTACATGAGTTTTCGCATATAATTGCACTGTGCTTATCTGGCCTGAAAGTAAAAAGCATCAGGGCAGAGCTTACCGGCCTGTGCATTGACTACTGCGGCTTTGCCGAACCCTTGGCGCATATTGCGGCGGCGTTCGCGGGGCCGGCGGGAGGCTTCATCTATGCCTACGCCGCGTCGCTCATCGCGCGTGAGACAGGCTGCGCGCGGCTGGAGCTGAGCGCCGGTATAAGCCTGCTGCTGTCGGCATTCAATCTGCTGCCGGTGCTCCCGCTTGACGGCGGAAGAATTTTGCTCGGACTGATGACTATGCTTCTCGGCGCGCAGGCAGGGGAGCGAATAGCATATAGAATAAGCTTTGCCATAACGGCTGTGCTCCTTGCGGCGGGAACAGTGCTCGCGTTCAACAATGGAAGCAAGGCTCCTGTCGCTGCGGCGATATGGCTCATGCTGGCGCAGAGAAACGGCGGAGCAGAACTATTTAAGGAAAAAGAGTGCTGAATGAGCAAAAATTGCTTGCAATGCGCGGCGGGTTATGTTAAACTAATATGGCTTGTGCGGAGTGCCGCACGGCGTATAGAAAGGCGGTCCGCTGCCGAGGCTATGTCCCTCCGGTAAGAACGTCTATATGAAGGAAGGATCATAATATGGATCTGGTCAAAATTCTCAGCGAGCAGTACATGAAGAAGGAACTGCCCGAAATGAACGTCGGCGATACCGTCCGCGTTCTCGTTCTGGTCAAGGAAGGCAGCCGTGAGCGTACCCAGGCTTTTGAAGGCACCATCATTGCCAAGAAGCATGGCGGCATCAACGAGACCATCACCGTCCGCCGCATCTCCTACGGCGTAGGCTGCGAGAAGGTCTTCCCCGTTCACTCTCCCTCCATAGTCTCTGTCACCACCGTCCGCAAGGGCAAGGTTCGCAGAGCAAAGCTTTACTACCTGCGCGATCGCGTCGGCAAGAAGGCAAAGGTCAAGGAGCGCATCTGAGGCTTATCACACACAAAAAAGCAGCTTCCGTTGGGAGCTGCTTTTTTGCATTGGCTCTTAAGAGACGAAGCTTAACGGCCTAAGCCCTGTACAATACAGGACTCAGACCGTTTGGGTAGCTTAATTCTATTTCTTGTCTAACTTTTTGGGGTCACTTCATTTACCCAGCTACCCCAACTTTTATGGAACAACCGCTTTGATGCGGGATTTACTTCGTCGGGAATATTTCAAGCTCAATATCGCTGAGGGGGAAAGAGCAGCAGGGGTGAATCCAGCCGAATTTCTTGTCGGCAAGCCTGCGCCCGTCTGCGTCCTCAGGGATATAGACATCGCCGCTGACAAGGCGGGAATGACACCAGCCGCATTCGCCGCTGCGGCAGTGCGACGGAGCCTTTATGCCGGCACCCTCCATCGCCCAGAGAAGTGACTGGCTTGCATTGCAGGTGATGGTCTGTTTCTCGCCGTGGATGACGACGGTGAGCCTAAACTGAGCGTCTTTCTTATCGGCGGGGAAGTCGGCATTTTCGGCGGCCTTGAGATAGTCGCCGGACATCTCCATGCGGTAAAGACGCTTGGGCAGGCCGAGCTTCTTCATTTCGCCCTCTTCAAAGGTGTACATCGCCTTCGGGCCGCACATGAACACGGAATACTCGCCTTCGGGAGCGTGCTTCTTTATAAGCTCGGCGGTGATAAAGCCGTGCTCGTAGCCCTCCTTCTCCTCGTGGGAGAGGATGTGCACGACCTTTACCCGGCCGTTGGAGCGCGCGGCGACAGCTTCGATCTCGTCCTTGAGAAGTATACCGCCGGAGGTTCGGCTGCCGTAGAGGATGGTCATGTCGAAGTCCTCGATGCCGTCTGCAATCGCGGAGGCCATAGAGTAAAACGGTGTGATGCCGGAGCCGCCGGCAATGGCGATGACGTGCTTTGCGTCGCGCAGGTTCTGATAATAGAAGTCACCGAGGGGGCCGCTTATCTCGACCTCGTCGCCCTCTTTC
>CAKTPR010000012.1 GCA_934591725.1 uncultured Oscillospiraceae bacterium | reverse complement strand
TACTCTTATTTTTTAATATGCTAAAAGTTGGAGTGCCCGGGTTTACCCAGGTACCCCAACTTTTAGTTTACAACCTTCTTTTCGTTTCGCTTTGTCCCAACTATTGACATAGAGCCATAAGAAATGCACCTGAACGAAAGGATCAGGTGCATTTTTGCGTTTTATTCTGTTTCAGTCGGAAGACTTACTTCTTCATTGCCTCAGCGGTAGCGACAGCAACAGCGACGGTCGCGCCGACCATGGGGTTGTTGCCCATGCCCAGGAAGCCCATCATTTCCACGTGCGCGGGCACGGAGGAGGAGCCGGCAAACTGAGCGTCGGAGTGCATACGGCCCATGGTATCGGTCATGCCATAGGAAGCGGGGCCTGCTGCCATGTTGTCCGGGTGGAGAGTACGGCCGGTGCCGCCGCCGGATGCGACGGAGAAGTACTTCTTGCCCTGCTCGATGCATTCCTTCTTGTAGGTGCCTGCAACGGGATGCTGGAAGCGGGTGGGGTTGGTGGAGTTGCCGGTGATGGAAACGTCAACACCCTCGAAGTGCATGATGGCAACGCCCTCGCGGACGTCGTCGCAGCCGTAGCAGCGCACGTCTGCGCGCTCGGTCTCGGAGTAGCGGATCTCGCGGACGATCTTCAGCTCGCCCGTGTAGTAATCAAACTGGGTCTGGACATAGGTGAAGCCGTTGATACGGGAAATGATCTGGGCAGCGTCCTTGCCAAGGCCGTTGAGGATGACGCGAAGGGGCTGCTTACGTGCCTTGTTCGCGTTCTTGACGATGCCGATCGCGCCTTCTGCGGCGGCGAAGGATTCGTGACCTGCGAGGAAGGCGAAGCACTTGGTCTCATCGCTCAGCAGCATTGCGCCGAGGTTGCCGTGGCCAAGGCCGACCTTGCGGTCGTCAGCGACGGAACCGTCGAGACAGAAGCTCTGAAGGCCGATGCCGATGTACTTTGCGGCTTCGGCAGCGTTCTTTGCGCCGGACTTGATGGCGATAGCCGCGCCGACACAGTATGCCCAGCGGACGTTCTCAAAGCAGATGGGCTGGATGCTCGCGGTGATCTCGTAGGGGTCGAAGCCCATACCCTTGCAGATCTCTCTGCATTCCTCGACAGAGCCGATGCCGTACTGAGCGAGGACGCCGTTTATCTTGTCTATTCTTCTCTCGTAATTCTCAAACAGAGCCATTAGATTGTCCTCCTTCTCTTATTCCTGACGCGGGTCAATGTACTTGACGGCGCTGTCCCACTGGCCATAGTGACCCTTGGCTTTCTCAAGAGCCTCATTTGCGTCGATGCCCTTCTTGATGAAGTCCATCATCTTGCCGAGGGAAACGAACTCGTAGCCGATGATCTCATCGTCCTTGTTCAGAGCGATGCGGGTGACATAGCCTTCGGTGAGCTCCATGTAGCGCGGGCCCTTTTCCTTGGTCGCGAACATGGTGCCGACCTGGGAGCGCAGACCCTTGCCAAGGTCTTCCAGAGAAGCGCCGACAGCCAGACCGTCTTCGGAGAAAGCGGACTGAGAGCGGCCGTAAACGATCTGGAGGAACAGCTCGCGCATTGCGGTGTTGATAGCGTCGCAGACGAGGTCGGTGTTGAGAGCCTCAAGAATGGTCTTGCCGATGAGGATCTCGGAAGCCATTGCTGCGGAGTGGGTCATGCCGGAGCAGCCGATGGTCTCGACCAGAGCTTCCTCAATGACGCCCTTCTTGATGTTCAGGGTCAGCTTGCATGCGCCCTGCTGAGGAGCACACCAGCCGATGCCGTGGGTAAAGCCGGAGATATCGGAGATTTCCTTGGCCTGAACCCACTTGCCCTCCTCGGGGATGGGAGCGGGGCCGTGATACGCGCCCTTTGCGACAGGGCACATATTCTTTACTTCTGTGGTGTAGATCATATCGTTTTCCCTTCCATTCTCTAAAAAATAGAATAAACAAACTTATGTACCGGCCGCTCACTGGCCGGGTCTGCTCACTTGATGAGCGATACGCCGGTCATTTCCTCCGGCTGCTTGAGTCCCATTATCTGAAGAATCGTGGGGGCAATGTCGGCAAGCTTGCCGTTATTGAGCTCGATGCCCTTCATGCAGACGGTGAACGGGACAAGGTTCGTGGTGTGCGCAGTGTTGACCTTGCCGTTCTCATCGAACATGCACTCGGCATTGCCGTGATCCGCGGTGACGAGCAGCACGGTATCGGGGTGCTTTGCGACCTCTTCCATGATGCGTCCCATGCAGGTGTCTACAGTCTCGACGGCCTTGACAGCCGCTTCCATAACGCCGGTGTGGCCGACCATGTCGCAGTTAGCGAAGTTGCAGACGATAAGATCGTACTTATCGGAAGCAATGGCCTCGATGCACTTGTCGGCGACCTTTGCCGCGCTCATCTGAGGAACGAGGTCATAGGTCGGGAACTCCTTCGGGGAAGGCACAAGGCATCTGTCCTCGCCCTCTTCCTGCTTCTCAACGCCGCCGTTGAAGAAGAAGGTGACATGCGCATACTTCTCGGTCTCGGCAACGCGGAACTGCTTGAGTCCGCAGTGGCTGACATAGTCGCCGAGGGTGTTCTTGATGACCTCAGGCGGGTAAGCGATAGGCAGAGGAAGCGTCTCATCATACTGCGCAGTGCAGACATAGCTCAGCGGGCAGACGACTTTCTTTCTCTCGAAGCCATCGAAGTTTTCAAGGTTCAGCGCCCAGGTCATTTCTCTTGCGCGGTCAGGGCGGAAATTCATGAAGATGACGCTGTCGCCCTTGTTGATGACGCCCTCCGGGCAGACGACGACCGGCTCGACGAACTCGTCGGTGACATCGTTTGCGTAGCTGGCTTCAACAGCGTGGACAGGATCGGAGTCCATAACGCCTTCGCCGCAGACGATGGCGTTGTAGCCCTTCTCTACGCGATCCCAGCGCTTGTCGCGATCCATGCCCCAGAAGCGTCCCTGAATGGTGGCGATCTTCGCATTGCCGAGCTCCTTGCACTTGTCATTGAGCTGTGCGACAAAGCCTGCGCCGCTCTTGGGAGCGACGTCGCGCCCGTCGAGGAAGCAGTGGACATAGACCTTTTCAACGCCGCGCTGCTTTGCCATATCGAGTATCGCAAAGACATGCGTCAGGTGGCTGTGAACGCCGCCGGTGGACATCAGACCCATGATGTGCAGAGCCTTGCCGTTTGCCTTGGCGTCCTCCATTGCCTTGATGTAAGCAGCGTTCTGGAAGAACTTGCCGTTCTCGATCTCCTGCGTCATCTTCGGCAGGATCTGGAACACTACGCGTCCGGCGCCCATATTGGTGTGGCCGACCTCGGAGTTGCCCATCTGACCGGCGGGCAGACCGACGTCAAGCCCGGAAGCGGAGAGCGTGGAGTATGGATTCGACGAAAACAGCTTGTCAAGGTTCGGTTTCTTCGCCTGTGCAACAGCGTTGCCGGCAGTCGGAGCCGCGAGACCGTAGCCGTCAAGAATTATAAGAACTGCTTTTTTAGACATTTGTGATACCTTCTTATTTATACAATCGCGATAGTATCCGTATCAGCCCTGATCGGTGGCCTTGACTATCTCGGAGAAGTCGACCGGCTTGAGTGATGCGCCGCCGATAAGACCGCCGTCGATGTCAGGCTGTGCAAGCAGTTCGAATGCGTTCTTCGCATTCATGCTGCCGCCGTAGAGAATGCTGACCGCACGTGCGGGACGTGCGCCATAGATGCCGCGGATGACCGCACGGATACCCTGGCAGACTTCCTCAGCCTGCTCGGCGGTAGCGGTCTTGCCGGTGCCGATAGCCCAGATGGGCTCATATGCGATGATGCAGCGGCGCAGCTGGCTTGCGTCAACTCCGCTGAGAGCGGCCTTGACCTGATACGCGACATATTCCATAGTCAGATCCATCTCGCGCTGCTCAAGGCTTTCGCCGACGCAGATGATGGGGACGATGCCCTTTTCAAGAAGCGCCTTGACCTTGGCGTTGATGAGCATATCATCCTCGCCGTGGTACTGGCGGCGCTCGGAGTGGCCGACGATGCAGTACTTTGCGCCGATATCGGCAAGCTGGGCAGCGGACACCTCACCGGTGTATGCGCCCTTTTCGTACTTGGAAACATCCTGTCCGCCGGCGGCGACCTTGCAGTCCTTCCCCGCCTTGATCATTGCGGGCAGCAGGGGTGCGGGAGTGCAGAGCACGACGTCACATGCGCGGGTCTTGGGGAGGTTTTCCTTCAGCTGCTCCATGAAGGGCTTTATCTCTGATGCCAGCATATTCATCTTCCAGTTGCCGGCAATCACAGTCTTACGGTACTTTCTGTTCATAGTGATCCTCCAGACGTTTTAATACACTGCCGTGCAGATGCTCCTTCGAGCATCTGCACGGTTCATTATCTTACTTATCGAGCAGGCATGCCACGCCCGGCAGCTCCTTGCCCTCAAGGAACTCAAGGGATGCGCCGCCGCCTGTGGAGATGTGGGTGATCTTATCGGCATAGCCGAGCTTCTCGACCGCAGCTGCGCTGTCGCCGCCGCCGACGATGGTGATCGCGCCGCTCTCAGCCAGTGCCTTTGCCATGGCCTTGGTGCCGGTGGCAAACTTATCAAACTCGAACACGCCCATAGGCCCGTTCCAGACGATGGTGCCTGCGCCCTTTACGGCGTCGGAGAACAGCTCGATGGTCTTGGGGCCGATGTCCATGCCCATGAGGCTGTCGGGGATGTTGCCCTCGCAGAGGACGGGCTCGGCATCCGCGGAGAACTCGGCTGCGCAGTAGTTATCTACGGGCAGCAGGAACTTGACGCCCTTGGCCTCTGCCTTTGCGATCATTTCCTTTGCATAGTCGATGCGGTCTGCTTCGAGCAGGCTCTGGCCTATCTCGTAGCCCTGTGCCTTCTTGAAGGTGTAGGCCATGCCGCCGCCGATGATGACGGTGTCAGCCTTCTCAAGGAGGTTATTGATAACGTTTATCTTATCGGAGACCTTTGCGCCGCCGAGGACAGCGACGAAGGGGCGCTTGGGATCGTCAAGAGCCTTGCCCATGATGGACAGCTCCTTGTCGACGAGCAGGCCGGAGTATGCAGGCAGGTAAGCTGCGACGCCTGCGGTGGAAGCGTGCGCTCTGTGAACGGTGCCGAACGCGTCGGACACGAAGATCTCTGCCATGTCAGCCAGAGCCTTTGCAAACTTGGGGTCATTCTTGGTCTCGCCCTTGTCGAAGCGCAGGTTCTCAAGCAGCATGATCTGGCCGGGCTTGAGGGCTGCGGCCTTGGCCTTTGCGTCCTCGCCGACGGTATCGGTCGCGAAGATGACTTCCATGCCGAGCAGCTCGCTCAGACGCTTTGCAACGGGAGCGAGGGTCAGCTTCTTGAGGGACTTCTTCCATGCTTCCTCAGTGAGGGTGGCAGGATCCTTGCCCTTCTCGGTCTGCTTCTTCACGAAGGAGTCGAAGGTGGCATTGGGCTTGCCGAGGTGGGAGCAGGCAATGACTGCCGCGCCGTTTTCGAGCAGGTACTTTATGGTGGGGAGAGCGGCAACGATACGCTTGTCGCTGGTGATCTCACCGGTCGCCTTGTCCTGCGGCACGTTGAAATCGCAGCGGAGCAGGACCTTCTTGCCCTTGACATCAACATCATAGACGGTCTTCTTGTTGTAGTTCATGGTATGTCCTCCTAAAAATAATATTCGTTCATTCCGCCATGGAGCCGGTACCCAGCAGTCCCGGAAATCCCTGCTGGCGCAGTGCTTCATAAGCTAATATAGCAACGGAGTTTGAAAGGTTCAGACTCCGGGCCTCACTGATCATCGGGATGCGTATGCACCTGCCGCGGTACTTTTCGCGCAGCCATTCCGGCAGCCCCGCCGTTTCCTTTCCGAACATCAGCGTAACATCTCCGCTCATGTCGGCCTCGGTGTAGGCGCGCGGCGCTTTGGTCGTGGCAAGGTAAATGTTGCCGTAACCGTTCTTCTCAAAGAACTCGTCAAGGTTCTCGTAAACGCTGATATCAACGAGGTACCAGTAATCCAGCCCGCAGCGTTTTACCATTTTATCGGAGATATCAAAGCCGAGCGGCTTTATCAGATGCAGCCTTGCGCCGGTCGCGGCGCAGGTGCGGGCTATCGCCCCGGTGTTATGCGGTATCTCCGGCTCGACAAGAACAATATCAAGCATTTGAACTAACCTCCGCGGCTGTCCCTCTCCGGGAAATACGTTACCGCATCCTTGATTTCAAAAACATTTTAGCACAAAAACGGAAAAAATCATGTACTTTTTTTCAATTTTTGATTATTCTTGCATAATACACAAATATGGTCTATAATCAGTCCCGTTAATTGGGTTTTTCTTGTCATTTTGTATATGACAGCAATTTGTCAATTCCGCATCATTATGAGGTTTTCCGCTTATGGAACTGTTATGTGATCTGTGTCCCCGCAGATGCGGCGCTGCGCGCGGCGATGATACTCCCGCGGGCGTGTGCCGCAGCCCTCTCCTGCCGCGCATCGCGAGAGCCGCGGCGCATTTCGGCGAGGAGCCGTGCATATGCGGCAGCGGCGGCGCCGGGGCGATATTCTTTACCGGCTGCAATCTCCGCTGTGTATTCTGTCAGAACCGTGAGATAAGCCGCGGCGAGGGCGGGCAGAGCGTCAGCGTACCGCGCCTGCGTGAGATAATGCTGCGTCTGCGCGATGAGGGCGTATCATGCATCGACCTCGTCACCGGCACGCACTACACCCCCGCCATCGCCGAAGCGCTCTCCGGGCTCTCGCTCGGCATCCCCGTTGTCTGGAACAGTTCGGGCTATGAGAGCGCTGAGACGCTGCGCCAGCTCTCCGGGCTTGTGCAGATATATATGCCCGATTTCAAATATTGGGACAGCGCCGCTGCGAAGCGATACAGCGCGGCAGAGGATTATCCGCAGACAGCGCGCGCCGCGATAAAGGAGATGTACCGTCAGACCGGGCCATACGTCCTCGATGAAAGCGGCATGCTCCGCTCCGGCGTTCTCATCCGGCACCTCATTCTCCCCGGCAGGAGCGAGGACTCTATGAACGTCATCGACTTTGCCGCCGACGAGTTCCCCCGCGGCAGTGTGCTCTTTTCCCTCATGAGCCAGTACACGCCCATGCCGGGGCTTGAGCATTTCCCGGAGCTTTCCGGACGCATCGACAGCGAAACGAACAGCGCGCTTATCCACTACATGTCCGTGCGCCATCTCGACGGTTTCTGGCAGGAGCCTGATTCCGCCACCGCCGAAATGATCCCCGCCTTTGACGGGACGGGGGTATAAATACAACAAAGCCTACCAACGGAAACACAAGTTCCGCCGGTAGGCTTCAATTTATTCTGCCTCGACCGGGCAGTGATAGCGCGGCTTGCCGAGGCTCGCTCTGCCATATTCTATCGCCGCCGCAGGGCAATCGCATATGCAGGCCATGCAGTGCGTGCAGTGTCCTCCCCATACGGGGCGGCCGTTCTCAAGGCTGATGCTGTGCGTCGGGCATTCGCGCGCGCACTTGCCGCAGCCGATGCAGCTGTCCTTGACATAGAACTTGCTGTCCTTCACGAAGCATTTATAGAACACCGGGTTTGCGATATCGCTGTATACACGGTCGATAAGCTTCACAGGCTTCACTGCGAACGGCTCGCCAGCCGCGATGCGCTCCGCCGCGTCCGCGATCTGTCCGGTGCGCGCGGCGACGATCCTTATCGCTTCGTCTTTTTCCGGCACGGCAAACATGGCCACATAGTTTTCCGGCATGATGACCTGCTCAGTGCCCATATACGCAAAGCCCTTTCTCTGGCAAAGGCGCGCGTTGTGCTTCGCGGCGCCGCCTATCTCGCTGCCGCAGCTCATGATGAACCACGCCGGTACATCGTCCCCGGAAAACTCCGTCTTATCTATCCACTTTTCGACGAGACGCGGGATTCGCCAGCCGTAGGTAGGCGTGACAAACACGAGTCTCTCCGCCCTGATTGCAGCTGCATTCCCGTTTCTGATCCGTTCATTGAGAGACAATAGCTCGTCCCCGGTGACCTTGGCGATCCTGCGCGCGATATACTCGCTGTTGCCAGTCCCGCTGAAATACAATATCATAGCCGCTCCTCCGTCAAAAAAGATCCTCGTCGATCACATTGAAGCCGACGATCTTTACATTCGTCCAATCCGTACCGCAGGTGTAGCAGATATATTCCGCATAGTACGTCGCCGGTACGCCGTCGGCATCCGTCACGCCCTCGCCGTCATTATGTCCGTCAAAAGTTATCTCGCATTCGAGAGACAGTATGCTTTCTCCGCGCAGGATATATGCCCTGTCCCCCGGCTGCACCTCGCTCAGGAACTGAAACGCCTGATTGTTGTGATCCGCGATAACTATGCCTATGCCGTCGGAATATATCGCAGCGCTGTCCTCGGCGTCGCATATCGCCTGCCGTATCTGCGCCTCATCCTCCCCGACGCCGTCCGAAAACAGCGCCACATTTACCGCCGCGCTCGGTATCACGAGCCGTCCGGTCATGTATTCGCGTCTGTTTCTCTCTGCCGCCGTCTGCTCATTCAGCCCCATCAGCGCCTGCACCTCAGGTGAAACGGGCTTCGGTGTAGGTGTAGGCGATGGAGTGGGCGACGGTATGACTATCGGCGTTGGTACCGGCGTCGCCGTCGGCGGCTCCGCAGCCGTGGTGTCCGTCCCCTCTGCCGCGCAGCAGGACAGCGACAGCGCCATGATCGCTGCCATTGCGGCAGCCGTGATCCTTTTTATTATGTACATAAAGTCAAGCCTTTGCCTTGGGCAGCGCCGCGGCAAGCTGCACCGCGGCGAATATCGCCGCCGCTATCACCGTGTACATCTGTCCGAGTCCGAGATACATGCTTATCCCGTCGGCGGCGCATGCGCACACAAGGCATACCGCAACCGGCGCTATCAGACAGAAGCGTTTCTTCGTCTTTTCAAAGGCCGCCGGCATTCCGGCAAAGCCCGCCAGCGCGCCGAACACCGCCAGCGCGCACATTATCATGCGCCCGGTATACAGCCGCTGCGTCTCGTTCCGGTACGCGGTGAGATACGTCCCGGCGCTCTCGGCAACATCGCCGCCCGCTTCGACCGCCGCCTTGACAGACGCCGGTTTTGTCAGCAGTATCTTCATCGAGGTGCACTTGTTTTCCAGTTCCTTTATCTCATCGGCGTCCAGCAGCTGCTTTGAAAGCTCAGCTGCTTCCTCATCGAGCTTACCCTTCTCCTCTTCAAGGCACTCCCCGTCCTTGTCGAGCTCACCCATGTTGTACCAGAGGTTTGCAAGCTGCGTCTGAAGCTCCGCTGCGCCCTTCTTCACCATCTCTTCGGCGTAGGCGAGCTGAGCCTTTGCCTGCTCGATAGCCCCTACGGCCTCGGCTATCTTGCTGTCTATCGATGAGAGCGCATCGCCTGCCGCGCCATAGCCGCCGCTTAACTGGCTGAGCGCGGAGATAAGCGTCCCTGCATTCGAGAGGAACTCCTCATTGCTCATTGCGCTCTCGTCCATTCCGTCAAGCCTGTCTATCTGCTCCAGGATACCCGCGCCGATCTCAGCGCCTATCCCGCTGCCCGCGATCTCCGGCGGCAGCGCAGCGGATATCTCATTTCCCAGCGCTTCGAGCGCGCCGGCCTGACTGCGCAGCACCTGTGCGCTCTGCGAGAAATTGGCCTCCGCCCTTACCTCGGCGCACTGCTTTTCCCAGGCATCATGCTCTGTTTTATATTTTTCAAGCTCCGTGTTATATTTTTCGAGCTTTTTATCGTACTCCGCCTTGTCCGCAAGGTACTTTTCATAAGCAGCTTTCTGCTCGAGATAGCGGTTATATTCCTCCATCTTTTCGCTGTCGCTCTCGTCCGCGGGCTTCTCGACCGGAGCCGGTTCATCGACCTTTGCCGGCTCCGTCGGCGCTTCCGGTGCTTTCGGTTCCGCTGCGATCAGCGCGTTAAGCTTATCCACAACAGCCGGAAGCCGCGCGGATTCCGCGCCGCACTCGGCCTTTCCGTTTGCGGCGGTGCTTATGCCGTCCGCAACGAGTCCCTTGTTGTTTTCATAAAGATCCGTCAGCAGCTTCAACTGTGCTTCCTTTTCGGCGAGCTGCTGCTTGCCGTCCTCGACCTGAGCCTTTGCCGCGGCAAGCTCAAGCTTCGCATCGTCCATAAGAGCCGCCGCCATCTTGTAGCCGCCCTTCTTCGCCGAGTATTCCGCAAGATCGGTCTTGTGCTGCGACGCTTCATCGTCATGCTCTGCAAGCATCTCTTCGAGCACCTTGTATGCGTCCTCATAGCTGATGCTGCCGGCAAGCTTTTCATCGGCCTGGCGGTAGGTCTCTATCCGCTCCTCATAGCGCTGCGCTTCGGCGGCGCGCTCATCGCGCTCCTTAGCTGCCTTTCCGAAGCCGGACGCACCTCCGCCCAGCATTATCACGCACATTATCGTCAGGACTATCGAAAACACTCTTACAAGAGTCGGATGCTTCACTTATGATTCCCCCCGGTTTTCTGTAACGATTTATTATACAGGACATTTATTAATTTTTCATGTCTGACGGAAAATAATTTTATCTTTATTATTCTGTTCTTTTAGTGTATAGTGATGAAAAAGTATTCTAAGAGGAACCTGCATTATGATCTACAGCTTTGCCCCCATGGAGGGTGTCACTTCATATATCTACCGCCGCATTCACGCGCGTATGTTCCCGGGCGCGGACGTGTATTACGCGCCGTTCATCGCGCCCGACGGCAACGGAAATTATAAGATCAGCAGCTTCCGGGACACGCTGCCCGAAAATAACCCCGGTCTAAAGCTCGTCCCGCAGCTTCTGTGCAGCAGCGCCGCGCCCTTTATCTCCGTCGCGAAGGAGTTTCAGGCACTCGGCTATGAGGAGATAAACCTCAACGTCGGCTGCCCGTCGGGGACTGTCGTCTCAAAGCATAAGGGCTCAGGGATGCTGCGCGACCTCGCGGCGCTTGACGGCGTCCTTGCGGACATCTTCGCTTCCTGCCCGATCCGCGTGTCCGTAAAGACGCGCATGGGCTTTGCCGACACTGCGGAGTTTCCCGCGATCGCCGGGACATACCGCAAGTACCCCATCTCCCGGCTCATCGTCCACAGCCGTGACCGCGCCGGGATGTATAAAAGCCGCCCGGATATGGACGGCTTTGTATCAGAGCTTCGCAGCTTTCCTTTTCCTGTCGAATATAACGGGGACGTCTTCTCCCCCGCCGCAGCGCAGGCTGTGCTCGCGCGCTGCCCGGCTGTATCGGGGATTATGATCGGCCGCGGCGCAGTCGCAAACCCCGCGCTGTTCCGTATGCTGCGCGGCGGCAAGGCGCTTGAGCGGGAAGAGCTGCAATGCTTTCATGATGCGCTGCTCGAAGAATTTCTTGCTTCCGGTCTCTCGCCGGTACACGCCATGGCGCGGCTCAAGGAGCTGTGGTTTTACATGCAGCATATGTTCCCCGGTGAAGCAAAGGCCGTCAAAGCGGTGTTCAAGTCAAAGACCCTGCCCGACTACCGCAGCGCCGTCGCCTTTCTCTTCTCCGCCTGCGCCTTTGATGGCAACTCGTTTTTCGGTTTATGATTATGTAAACCGTTTTATGTTTATTGAATTACGTAAATATAAACCCGGAGGTACTGTTCTGTACCTCCGGGTTTAAAATCAGTATCCCAACTCCCGGCTGACCATGCTGCCGTCAATGGCATTGATAGTGAGGACGATAGTTTCTTCTATGGGTCCCTCCGCCCCGTAATAATCCCAAACAGGTATCACCAGACCCATGTCATTGCCGTTCTTTGCCCTGACCCGCATGAGGTCCAGCCTGACTTTGTTTATATCGATGCTGAGATCACCATCTCCTCCGTTGTCGTTGATCGTCTGCGCGTAGCTGTGCCTTACCATTATCATCCGCTCAAAGACGGAAGATATCTCATCAAAGCTCATAAGCTGCGTGTTCTCCAGCTCTATAACCGGCTCTTCGGTCGGCGCTGTCCATTTGAAATATACAACGCCGTCCTTTGTAACGCAGACCTCTATCGACTCATAAGGCCAGACAGACATCTCGTTTCCTTCTTCCACATAGGTCCCCTCAATGCCGGTATATCCGATTGGAAATCCGTTCAGGCTTCTGACATACTGCATCTGATACCCCGTGTCGAGAATAGCGCGATCCAGATCCTGCCAGTGTGAAGCAGAATCCCACACCGTGTTCCCAGGAATTATCACGCTTTGCAGCCACATCGCGTCGGCAAAGTAAACAGGCGTTATCTGATCGCAGACAAGGCCTTTGAACCCAAGCTCGGCCAGCAAAGCATTTCCCATTTTGACCGCTTCCTCCTCGGAAATATCTGGCTGCGGCGGTTCTTCTGCTATGTCCTCCGGGACAGCGGAATACGGCTGGCAATAGCTGTCGTTCGCATCGCCGTAGTCCTGCACATACCAGACGGCAGAATCCCACGCACCGGGAAAATTCTGCACCCAGAGATGCGTCTTTCTCCCGTCGATTTCCGCCCACCCTCTCATATTTTCCACCGTGCCGTCAGAAGTAAACGAGGTCGCAGCGGGTCGGAGTTCTCCCTCGTCCGGGGCGGTACTGGCAAGCTCGGTATAGTATGCAATAACATCCGACAGCTTTTCATCAGTTGTATCTCCCGAAAGCGGAATGTCTCCGCGTTCCATAGCCCGATACTCTTCCAGCTTCGCAAGTGCTTCCTGCTTTGTCATAATGACTTCCTCATAGAAGGGCTGCCCCTTCATAAAAACACGGAGAAAAATATTCAGGTCCTCCTGCGTGAAATCTCTTCTGACAACGCTGCCTGTCGGTATCGCGCCGATGTCCGGCAGTATGATCTCCGCGTCGGCAGTGACGTGTACAAGGCCGTTCACGCCCTCCCACTCCCCGGTGAAGCGTTCCGGGACATCCAGCGCAGCCAGCAGTGCGGAATTATCCCTACCCTGCTCCGCCGTTTGAAGCATCTGCTCCTGATCCTTTTGCAGCTCCGCCGTGGCGTCCGGTGTCTCCCGGCAGCCGGTGAAGAGCGTCACTGCCATCGATGCCAGAAGAATGAGCGAAATATATTTTTTCATCATGCGCACCTCTTTCTTTAGAATACGTCTAAAGCATAACCGCACTATAAAGAAAAGTCGTTACCGTATAATTACCATATTGTTATTTCATCAGCACCCGTACCGTTGTACCCTCTCCGACAAAGCTTTCGATTTTCAGCCTGCCGCCATGCGCCCGCACGATCTCTTTCACCAGTGCAAGGCCAAGCCCCACCCCACCCTGCTTCTTGCTGCGGGAGCGATCCACCATATAAAATGGCTCCGTGATGCGCTCGATCTCTTCACGCGGGATGCCGCAGCCGTGGTCAAGCACAGCAAAGCCCGCGGCATCAGCGGTAAGGCTTACCGTCTGCCCGGGCTGGGATGCTTTCCCCGCGTTGTCCACTAAATTCACTAATACCGACTGCATCAGATCGGCGTCCATATCGAGTCTTTCAGCGCGGCATTCCGTCTGAAGCGTCACACCGCGCTGCGTGAGCGCATCCGCGGTGCTCTCCTTCACGCGCTCCAGAAGCTCCGGGACAGAAGAAGTCCGCAGCTCCGGTGCTTGCTCCATCGTAATGAGCTTTAGGAGCTTCTGCACCAGCCGCTCCAGCCAGCGGGTCTGATGCTCGATCCGCGCTATGGCGGCGCTGCGCTCCTCCTCGTCCAGATAAGTGCTTTGCAGGGAATCCGCATTCAGCAGCAGCGCGGTCAGCGGCGTCTTGAACTCGTGGGTCACTCCGCCGATAAAGAGCCGCTGGCGCTCCGCGGTTTCCGTAAGCTCCGCAATGCGCTGCTCTACTGTCCCGGCCATGGCGTTGAAATCCCGCGCCAGCGCCCCGACCTCGTCTGCGGATGAGACTGTCACGCGCTCGGCATAGCTGCCCGCCGCAATATGAGCCGCCGCGTTCTGCAGCTCCTGCAATGGGCGCAGGGAGCGCCTGACCAGCAAGGCGATAAGCAGCAGACCAAGCCCGATGCACACCGCACCTATGGCAGCGAATTGAAAAGTGAGCGTGCGTATCTGCTCATAGACCGGCGTGATATCCTGCACGATATAGACCGTGCATCCGGTTCTGTCTGGATTGTTCGCAAGGCTATACGGCAGCCTTTCGCTGCTGCCGACTATCAGAAGCTCCCGACCGTCTTTCGCGCCGGTATAGCGCTGCGGCGTTCCGCCCTCCAACGTCAGATATTCGCTTGGGTCAAAGGAGAGCGCAGAATAGACGGTCTCACCGGAGAGCATAAGCACAGCCTCGCTGTCGGCATACTGGGTAAAGCAATACTTCGCCAGCGAGTGTGTTGCCGCCGCGCTGTCCTGCTCCTCATGGTAATACAGCAGCATATTGCTGAACGAGCGTACCAGCGCCTGCTGCTTCTGCTCTGCGTTCTGATAGGTAAGGTTCAATATTCTGTCCCGCGCCTGTGTGGTCAGAACCGCCGTACACACGCCCGCGGTCAGCACCAGCACCAGACCGCACAGCAGCGATATTTTTTTCCAGAGCTTCATTTCCGCCGTTCCTCCAACCGGTAGCCGGTTTTCGAGATCGTGCGTATCTCGTCGCCCAGTCCCAGCTTTTTCCGCAGGTTCGCCACGCGCACATCCACCGTGCGGATATCCCCGAAATAGTCCTCGCCCCATATCTCGTTCAATATCCGCTCACGGGAGACGGTGCGGTTTTTGTTCTTCATCAGCACCGCAAGCACGTCAAACTCCAGCGGCGGCAGGTCGATCAGCTCCCCGGCGCGGGTCAGCGTGCGGTTTTCGGCGTCCAAAGTCATGTCCCGGAAGCGGTACACCTGATTGAGCCGCCCGGTGCGTGCCAGTACCTTTTCTATCCGCACAAGCAGTGTCACGATCTCAAAGGGCTTGACGATATAATCCTCCGCGCCCTCCTTGAGACCGCGCACTTCCGATTCGCTGTCGGTCTTGGCGGTCATATAAATGACGGGAATATTATATTTCTCCATCAGCGCAAAGAGCGCGAAGCCGTCCAGCCCCGGCAACATAATGTCCAGCAGCGCAATGTCAAAGGAATGATCCTTCTCCAAAGCTGCCGCAGCTTCGCCGCCGTCGTCAAACGCCGAGACCTCATAGCCGACAGTGCGCAGGTTCAGCGCCACTGCGCCCGCGATAGCATGATCGTCCTCCACCAGCAATATCCGATTAGCTGCCATTTCAGCCGCCCTCTCTCATCAAGTATATCAGAATTATAGCATAGCAGGCAGAAAAAGAGATTACCGAAATATCATTTTCCGCAGCACTTGCAAAAACCGGAGGCGCCGTTTATGCGTCTCCGGTTCCGATTTCATATTTCGTATTTCTGCGCGTAGTAGCCGTAGAGCTCATCGAAGTCGTTCGCGTGCATCTGCTTGAGGTTTATCACATAGTCATGCGTGTCGTATGCGTCGTCCCGCAGCTCTATCATTGCTATCGCGAGATTCGAGCAGTGGTCGGCCACGCGCTCGAAGTTCGTGAGCAGGTCATTGAAGACGAAGCCCGTCTGCAGCGAGCAGTCCCCGGTCTGGAGCCTATCCACATGGCGCAGCTTCATCTCGTCGCACAGGACGTCTATTCGCTCCTCCAGCGGCTCCACACGGTAGGCTCTGTTTACGTCCTCATCGATGAATGCCGTGACGGACAGCTCAAGTATCTCGTTCACCGCCCCGCTGAGTACAAGCAGCTCCCGCTCCCCCTCCGGTGAAAAGCGTATCTTCTTTTCGTGTATCTCATGCGCCGCCTCGCAGATGTTCATTGCGTGGTCGCTGATTCGTTCAAAGTCGCTGAGCGTGTGCAGGTACTTTGCGGCGCTTTCGCTGTCACTGCGGCTCAGCTCCGCTCTTGTAAGCTTCATCAGATATGTGCCGAGCTTATCCTCGTAGCGGTCGACAAGATCCTCCGTCCGCTCTATCTCCTTTGCCTGCTCCTCTTCGTAGCTGAAGAGCAGCGTCATCGCTGAGCATATGTTGTCTCTCGACGTCCGCGCCATGGAGTTTATTGTCAGGCGGCACTGCTCTATCGCGAGAGCCGGGTGCGCAAGGAAGCGCTCGTCAAGCCTGTCAAACTCGGCATTGACGTTTCTCTCCGCCTCGCTCTCCTTTATAAAGCCCGTCACTATCTGCTCAAGCACGCTGATAAACGGCAGCAGCACCAGCGTCGTCACGATCCTGAACAGTGAGTTCACCGTCGCGACGCTGACCGGCGTCATTATCCTGCTCTTCACCGGCAGGTCAAAGATGAGGTCGGCTCCGTAAAACGCCGCCGCGCATATCACGACTCCGATGATCTCTATCACCAGATACGCAAGCGCCGTTCTCTTTCCGTCCACCTTAGCTCCGAGCGACGAGAGCAGCACGGGAACCGCCGCGCCTATGGCAATGCCGAGGATGATCGGATAGGCCGCCGAGAAGCTCACCGCCCCTGTCATGGACAGCGCTTGGAGAATACCGACCGCCGCGGACGCGCTCTGCAATACGCTCGTGAAAACCGCGCCGACAAGGATGCCGATCAGGGGATTTGAGAACGTCGTCAGCAGGCGTATGAAGCCCTCGCTCTCGCGCAGCGGGGACACCGCCGCACTCATGGCCTGCATGCCGAACATCAGTACGGCAAAGCCCAGCAGTATATCGCCGACATGGTGACTCGACTGCTTCTTTGAAAACATTCTGAGCACGATCCCGATAACGGCAACGACGGCCGTTATCGTCGATGTGGAAAAGAGCGACACCCATCCGCCCGAACCCTCAAGGCTCGACAGGCAGATTATCCAGCCCGTCACGCTCGTTCCGATAAGCGCACCGAGGATGACCGATATCGCCTGCCTGACCTTCATCATCCCGGAGTTCACGAAACCGACCGCCATGACCGAGGTCGCGGAGGACGACTGTATCACCGCCGTCACCGCTGTGCCGAGCAGCACTCCCTTGAGCGGCGTGCCCGACAGCTTATAGAGCACCATTTCCAGCTTGCTCCCGGCCGCTTTCTTCAGTCCCTCGCCCATAAGCGTCATGCCAAACAGGAAAAGGGCGACGCCGCCGAGAAGTGATATCACGTTTGAAATGTTCAGTTTAACCAGCTCCTAATCAAAACGCGTAAACTCCACCATTATCTTACCGTTCTGCACCGATGGTAACACGCTTCTCTGTCCGCCGTCAATTAACAAAAGCTCCGAGAATTTTTCTTGACGTTGCAAAAAAGCCGTACAAGATGTAGAATAGAAAAAACGCTGAAAAAGGGTCATGGTGATGCTGTTTGCCTCTGCAAATACTATATTCGGATGCTGATATAGTCGTATGCGTAAAGCCCGCGGGAGTCCTGTCGGAGGAGCCCGGTATGCCGCGGCTGCTGTCGGATGAGCTCGGCGGGGATGTTTACTGTGTCCACCGGCTCGACCGCGCCGTCGGCGGCGTGATGGTCTATGCGCGCACCCCCGCCGCAGCCGCCGGGCTGTCGCGGCAGATCGCGGCGCGGCAGCTCCATAAAGAATATCTGGCCGTCGTACAGGGACGCCCTAATGAGGAGGGCGCCGTGCTGCGCGACCTGCTCTTCTGGGATCGTGCAAAGAACAAATCCTTTGTCGTGAAGCGCCAGCGCGGCGGCGTCAAGGACGCGGAGCTCGAATACTCTCTGCTTGAAGCGCTCCCGGAGCTTTCCCTGCTGCGCGTCATTCTGCACACCGGGCGCACACACCAGATCCGCGTGCAGTTTTCCTCGCGCGCTATGCCGCTCGTCGGGGATGTGAAATACGGCAGTCGGTACAGGGACTGCGCGCTCGCCCTGTGGTCGCACGCTCTCGGCTTCCGTCACCCTGCGACAGGCAAAGCCATAAGCTATTCAGCCATGCCTGAGCCTGTTTTCCCTTGGAACGGATTTGAATATTTCAAGTAAAACATATAATTTTGGAGGATACTATGCGTTATATAGAAGTCACAGTCAACACCCCCGGCGCGGAGATAGATGCGCGCTGTCAGGAAATGGCGGACATGGGAGCCGGCGGCTTCGTCATCGAGAACGAGGAGGATTTCAAGGATTTCCTCGAACAGAACCACCAGTATTGGGACTATGTGGATGACGAGCTTGAAAATCAATTTGCCGGCGTCAGCCGCATCAAGTGCTACCTGACCGACGATGAGGACGGCCTTGCCGTGCTCCGCCGCATCAACGCCGCGTACAGCGATGTTACTACAAGCTGTGTTGAGGACAGCGATTGGGAGAACAACTGGCGCGAGTATTACAAGCCCATCGAAGTCGGCAAAAAACTCGTCGTCGTGCCAGAATGGGAGGAAGCGCCGCAGGACGGACGTCTTCCGCTCAGGCTCGACCCCGGCCTTATCTTCGGCACCGGCAGCCACGCGACCACGCGCATGTGCCTTGCTGCGCTTGAGAAGTTTTCTAAGCCCGGCGTGCGCGTGCTCGACCTTGGCTGCGGCAGCGGCATTCTCGGAATCGGTGCGCTCATCCTCGGCTGTGACAGCTGTCTCGGCGTGGATATCGACCCCAAGGCTCCTGACGTCGTGATGTCAAACGCGGCGCTCAACGGCATCGGTGCGGATAAAATGACGGCGTGGGCAGGTGATATCATCGCCGACGCTTCCCTCCGCGCGCGCATCGGCGGCGGGTACCAGCTCGTGCTCGCAAACATCGTTGCCGACGTTATCATTCCCCTCTCCGCCGTCGTGCGCCAGTTCATGGCTCCGGGCGCTGTGTTCATCTGCTCCGGCATTATCGAGCACCGCTGGCCGGAGACCGAAGCCGCGCTTATCGCCAACGGCTTTGAAATTCTCGATCATAAATCCGAAGAAGAGTGGCACTGCTTCGTCTGCCGCTGATATTGATTCTGATAAACGAACACCCTCGGAGCCGCAGCAATGGTTCCGAGGGTGTTCGTTTTGTTCTCTGTTTACTTCAGATCGTTTTCGTCCACTAATGTGACGTCAACGTCAAAGGTATCCCCGTCGCGCCAGATCGTAAAGGTGATCGTGTCGCCGACGCTGAGGGTGTTTTTCACGGTAAGGATATCGCTCGTCGCGGTGGCCGGGTTTCCGTTCACCGCGGTGATGATGTCCCCCTGCTGTATGCCCTTTGCCGCAGCGTCGGACTTCTCCTCGACTGCCGAAACATAAAGCCCGGTGGGCAGATCATAGTGGCTCGTGACGTTCTCCGGTATCGCACCGACAGTGACGCCTATCGCCGCACGTCCCCGCACCTCGCCGTACTGCATCAGCGAATCCGCGACCGCTGCGATCGTTGACGACGGTATCGCAAAGCCTATGCCCTCGATGCTTGAGTATGAAGACATCATCTTCATGTTCGTCACGCCGATCACCTGACCGTACATATTGAACAGCGCGCCGCCGGAGTTGCCCTCGTTGATGGCAGTGTTGGTCTGCAGCAGCGTCATGCTGTGGCCGTTATAGCTGATGCCCCTGTCTATCGCGGAGATTATCCCGTCGGTCAGCGTCATGCGGAAGGTCTCGCCCAAGGGGTTCCCTATCGCCGCGACCTTGTCGCCGATGGCAAGCTCAGCGCTGTCGCCGAAGCTCGCGGGAGTCAGACCGGATGCCTCTATTCTGAGCACCGCAATGTCGCTCGTGCTGTCCGCGCCGACGAGCGCCGCATCGTAGCTGCTGTTATCATAGAGCGTCACGCTTGCCGTGTCGCAGTTTTCAATGACGTGGGTGTTTGTGAGTATCAGCCCATCCTCAGATAGGATGATGCCGCTGCCCCAGTAGTAGCCGTCGACGCCGTCCTGATAGCCCTTTATCGCGACTATCGACTTTGAGCACCGGTCATACAGCTCCTGAAGACTCAGCTCCTTACCGCGCTCATTGGAGATTGTCACCCTAAAATTGGGCACAAGCTCCGCGCGCGGCAGCTTTATCTCCGCGTCCTTGCTCTCGGTCACCTGATAATAGTTATCAAGGTAATCGTTCCAGTCGTCGGGCATACCGTCGCCGCCTATATACGGCGCTTCGCTTCTCTGGTTCGAGCCGGAGAATATCAGCGAGCTTGCCGCAATCAGCAGCACGACCAGCAGTATCGCCCCGCCGATGCGCCAGGATGCCTTACCCGGCTTTTTCTTTTTCTTTTCGCTCTCCGGTGAAGTACGCTCCTCAAGCGGAGCATACCAGTCCTGCATATTGCTCATATCTTTTAATCCTTTTATTTATCGGCCAGTTTGAGCGTAAACACAAACTCCGTTGCCCCGTCCTCGCTCTTCACGGCTATGTCCTCGTCATGGCTGTTGATTATCGACTTCACCAGATACAGCCCCAGCCCGACGCCGTCCTTATCAAGGCTGCGCGAGCGGTCGGACTTGTGGAAACGGTCGAAGATAAACGGCAGATCGTCCGGCGGTATCGTCTCGCCTATGTCCTTTATCGAGACGTAAGCCTTCTGCGCGTCCCTGTACAGTCTCAGCGTGAGGCAGCTTCCGGGAGTCGCGAACTTGACCGCGTTATCGAGCAGGTTATATATGACCCTCGTTATCGCGTCCTTGTCGGCGATGACCATTATGTGGTTCTCCGGCAGCTGCGGGTCAACGTCAAGGTTCTTCTGCGTCGCGCGCGCCTCAAAGCTGAGCAGCGTCTGGAGCACAAGCTCCGTCAGGTCGAACACCGTGCGCTTGCTTGGGTCGGCGGCCCTGGCTCTCGTCTGCGAAGCATCCAGCATATCGCGCACAAGGCGGGAGAGCCTGCGCGTTTCGTCTCTTATCGAGGTGAGGTACTTCGTCTCCTGATCCTTCGGGATCGTCCCGTCGAGTATACCGTCGGCAAAGCCGGCTATTGTCGTCATCGGTGTGCGCAGCTCGTGGGAAACGTTTGCGATGAATTCGCTCCTGCGGTTCTCCGCATTCTGGAGGGAGTCGGCCATCTTGTTGAACGAATCGATGAGCGCGCCCATCTCGTCTGTCGGATCCTCCTGCTGCTTCACGCGCACGGAGAAGTCCCCTCTCGCGAATTTCCTCGATGCCGCCGCTATCTCGTCCAGCGGCCGCGCCATGCGTTTGGAGTAAACGAGCGACACCGCAAGCGACATACACAGCACAAGCACTGCTATCACCGTCGCGATGAGCACAAAGGTCGACCAGTTGCTGAGTATATTATCCGGTGCGTTCGTCACGAACACATAGCCCATGAGTTCGCCGTCTGATTCCCTTGTTATCTCGTGGGTGACGATGTAGCGGGGATTTGTGTACATTCCGCCGAGCGTGCTTATCTCCGTCTCCTGACCGTTTTTTATCTCGGTCATGATATCTTCCGGCAGCAGCGTCCCGTAATGCTTGCACATCGGCGTCTGGTCGGAGCAGGACATGACAAGTCCGTTCGCATCGGTGATGAAGATATGGTTCCCTGTCGAGCGCGATATCGCGCTTATTATCATGCTCAGCAGCCAGCTGTTCATCGAGTCGTTCTGACCCACCGCCGCCGCTGTGCGCGATACCTCCTCGGCGCTCGCGACCATGTCGCTTTTATACTCGCGTATGAGGTACATCCTACCTATCCCCACGAATGAGAACGCCACAAGGATAAAGCAGGTCAGCACCAGCAGCGCCGTTGCGGTGAAGTTTCTGAGGTAAATACTCTTCATGGCGAAGCCTTACTCGTGAACCTCGAACTTATAGCCCACGCCCCACACGGTCTTGAGGCACCATTTGTCGGAAACGCCCTCAAGCTTCTCTCTCAGACGCTTGACATGGACATCGACAGTTCTGGAATCGCCGAAGTAATCAAAGCCCCATACCTCGTCAAGCAGCTGATTGCGCGTGAAAACGCGGTTGGGGGAAGCCGCCAGATGATACAGCAGCTCCATCTCTTTAGGCGGGGTGTCTATCTTCACGCCGTCGACTATCAGCTCGTAGGACTCAAGGTTTATCACGAGCTTATCGAAGGTAAGCTTCTTCTCGACCGGCGCGTCCGCGTCCGTGCGGCGCATGACCGCGTGTACGCGCGCGAGCAGCTCCTTGACGTCGAAGGGCTTTGTGACATAATCGTCCGCACCCATATCGAGTCCGTTTATCTTATCCGCGGTCTCGCCCTTTGCGGTGAGCATGATGATCGGCACCGAGGACTTTTTCCTGATGTCCCTGCATATCTGCCAGCCGTCCTTGACCGGCAGCATGATATCGAGCAGCACCACATCCGGTGAGAAAAGATCGAAGCTGGATTCTGCCTTTCCGCCGTCGGCGGCGATCATGACGTCAAAACCGTCCTTACCCAGATACAGTCTCAGCAGCTCCGCAATGTTCGCATCGTCTTCAACAACAAGAGCTCTTTTACTCATAGCTTATTCTGCCCTTCTCTTTCATAATATATGTTTGAACTATTCAACTTTCAAATCACTATAGATTATAACCGCCAGCGCAAAATAAAGGTTAAAAAAATGTTAAATACTGCCGGAAAAGTCCGTCTATACAGCATCCGGGAAAGCCGTGAAGACTTCCCCGGATACTCTGACTATTCTTTTCAGAACTCCACTTCTTCAAGCTCGATGAGCGCGAGGATGTATATCTTCAGCGCCTCCATGAACTCGTCAATGCTTGCCGCCTCGTCCGCGCCGTGTATCGGGCCGAAGAAGTCGGGGTAGCTGCGCTCCGGATGCTCCGGACCGAAGGACACGCCGTTCGGGAAATCGCGCGCGTAGGTTCCGCCGCCCATCGTGTAGGGCTTCGCGCCCTCACCGGTAACAGCGTTGTAAACGTCCATGCAGACCTTCACCGCGGGGTTATCGATGCTCATGTAGAACGGAGCGGTGTCTCTCTTGAGTTCGATCTCCGCAAGCTCTCCCGCGAGCGCTGCAATGGTGTCGGCAATCTTTTTGCCGCTGGTGTTGGTGGGATAACGGCTGTCGACGGTCTGGAAGATATGCCCGTCTTCAACGCCTATCACGCCGCCGATTATCGTGAGCGGCTCGAACTTGCCGTCGTCAGCATCGACGCCGAGACCGCTGCCGTCCCAGCTCTCGTGCAGCTTCATGAGCAGGCGCAGGAACTTCTCTTCCTCCTCGCCCGCAAGCTTGTTTTCGAGAATATAGCTTATCAGCACGCCTATCGCGTTCACCGTGCCCTCAGGCATGGAAGCGTGGCCGCCGATGCCCTTCGCGGTGAGGTGCCACAGCTCGCCGTCGGCCTCGACGGAAACACTCTCGGTGGGAGCAGGCTTTGCGCCCTTTACCCACGCCTCGGCCTTGCCGGGGATAACGTTGCCCGCAACGCCGCCGCGGATGTCGGCGATCTTGTCAAGCTTCGTCCTGGAGACGATGCGCAGGTTGCATATGCCCTTTTCGCCGTTGCAGACAGGGAAGCCGGAATCCGGGCTGAAGCAGAACACAGGTGCCTTGTAATTATCAAGGTAATATTCCACGTCGCCCATACCGGTCTCCTCATTGGTGCCGAGCAGCGCGCGGATGCTGTAGCGCAGCGGAACGCCCGCGTCCTTGAGGTACTTGAGCGCGTACAGGCACAGTACGGACGGCCCCTTGTCGTCCATTACGCCGCGGCCGATGATATAGCCCTCGCGCTCGCGCAGCGTGAACGGGTCGCCCGTCCAGCCCTCTCCGACGGGAACGACGTCAAGATGCGTGATGGTGGCGAGGTAATCCTCCGCGTCGCCGAGCTGGCCGTAGCCGATCTTATCCTCGCAGTTGACGGCCTTGAGTCCCAGCTCGCGGCATATCTCAAGCCCCAGCTCCAGCGCCTGCTTCGGCCCTTTGCCGAAAGGTGCGCCGGGCTCGGCCGTGCCCTCAACGCTGTTTATCGCCACAAGGCGCGCGATGTCTTTTATGATATTCTCTCTGTTGTCATTTATGAACTTGTCGATACCGGCAGTGAACTTATTATCCATTGTTCCGTCTCCTTTTATTTATTTTACCGATGTTCACAATATACTATTTTTCGGAAAATTTTTCAAGCCCCGCATGAACATATGCGGGGCTTTATATTTGCAATTATGTCAACTCAATTATGTTGCCCGTCAATTTCTCTTGACCTGCTTGCTCTTGCCGGGCTTGAAGTCCGGTTCCGTCCCGTTTATCAGGCGCTTTATATTCTCCCTGTGCCGTATGACGACAAGGCACATCCCCACTATCGCCAGCGCGCAGCGCGGCTGTGACAGCTCAAGCACCAGCGCCCATACCGGCAGTGACAGCGCCGCACATATCGAGCCGAAGGACACCTTCTTCGAGCACAGCGCCGCGATGGCAAACACCGCTATCGTCAGTAGTCCTGCGCGCCAATCGATGCACAGCGCTATCGCCGCGCCCGCGGAAACTCCCTTGCCGCCCTTGAAGCCATGCAGCAGCGGGTAGCAGTGCCCCGCCATGCAGGCCATGCCTGCCGCTGCCATGCCTCTGTCGCCGAGGGTGAGATAGCCCAGCAGCATTGCGGCCGCCGTCTTGCACATATCCCCGCCGAGGGTCAGCACGCCGGCGCTCATTCCGTAGACGCGTGCCATATTGGTCGCCCCGGCGTTGCCGCTCCCGGCTCTTCTGATGTCCCTGCCGAGCACGCGGCTCGACATGAATATTGATATGCTGAGCGAGCCCATAACATAAGCCACGATGATCACAAGGATGAATTCAAGAGTTTCCATTCAGTACTCCAGTCAAACTATTTCAAAGATTTTAAGTTTATTATACACGCACTCCCTGCCTTTGGCAATAGAATTATACACTAATTTACAAAATGTCAACATCCGCCGTCCACGGCCATTCCCCGGGCGGCTCCGCCCTGAAGTGCATCCGCTCCCCCGTCGCGGGATGGGTAAAGCCCAGCTCGCAGGAGAACAGCGCAAGCGGGCAATCGTCGCGCGGCTCACAGTATTTGCGCTCGCCCACCAACGGCAGTCCGCGGGACGCAAACTGCACGCGTATCTGGTGCGTTCTCCCAGTGTGCAGCGTTATGTAAACCTCACTCAGTCCCTCCGCGTACCATTTCCGCTCATAGTCGAGCACTGCTTCCTGCACGCCCTTTGCCGGGGTGTCGGTGACGAAGGTCATCTTCCGCGACTTGTCGCGGTAGAGCAGGTCGGTGAGCGTCGCGCGCTCCTCGGCCTTGCCGTGGACGACTGCCATATAGTGCTTTTCAAACTCGCCCTCGCGCACCTGACGGCTCAGCTCAGACGCCGCCGCTGCGCCGCGCGCGAGCACCATCAGCCCGCTCACCGCGCGGTCGAGCCGGTGTACCGTGCGCACATCCGCCTTTTCGTCCCCAAGCTCGCAGCGCAGCAGCTCCGGCAGTCCGCCCGGCTCGTCCGTCGACAGCACTCCCGCCGGCTTTATGCACACTATTATGCTCTCGTCCCGGTAAATTATATCCATAAATCCTCCGCCCGGCGCTATGCAAAGCCCAGGTAATGTGGTATATTATATAGCAAATTACTTTTATTTGGAGATCACAATGGATCAGAAACATATTCCCTGCCCGAACTTCCGCAAGTGCGGCGGCTGCCAGCTTCAGAACCTCCCCTATTCCGAGCAGCTCCTGCACAAGCAGCGCCGCGCTGTCTCTGTGCTCGGCGAGCTTGGGCACGTTGAAAACATAATCGGCATGGATGAGCCGACGCATTACCGCAATAAAGTCCACGCCGCCCTCGCCTATGACCGCACGAAGAACAAGACCATATCCGGTATCTATCAGCCCGGCAGCCACCGCATCGTCCCCGTGGACGAGTGCATGATCGAAGATAAGCTCGCCGATGAGATCATCGTCGATATCCGCCGCATGCTCCCGGAGTTCAAAATACAGGTGTTCGATGAGCGCGGCGGCAGCGGCTGGCTGCGGCACATCCTCATCAGGCGCGGCTTTGCAACTGGCGAGGTCATGGTCGTGCTCGTCGCCGTCTCACCGATATTCAAACTCCAGAAGCCCTTTCTCAAAAAGCTGCTGGAAAAGCACCCGGAGATCACCACCGTCGTTCTCAATATCAACGACCGCTTCGGCCCTGTCATCCTCGGCACGCGCGAGAAAGTCATCTACGGCAGCGGCTATATCGAGGACGTGCTCTGCGGCAAGCGCTTCCGCATCTCCTCCCGCTCGTTCTATCAGATAAACCCTGTCCAGACCGAGAAGCTCTATTCCGCCGCCATCAGCCTTGCCGGCCTCACCGGAAATGAGACCGTGCTCGACGCCTACTGCGGCATCGGCACCATCGGACTCAGCGCCTCGGATAAGGCAAAGCAGGTCATCGGCGTCGAGATAAACCGCGACGCGGTGAACGACGCGATAGCAAACGCCCACCTGAACGGCGTCAAAAACTGCTGGTTCACCGTCGGTGACGCGGGGAAATACATGGAGCAGATGGCGGCAGACAAGGTGAAGCCCGATGTTGTTTTCATGGACCCTCCCCGCGGCGGGAGCGATGAGCGCTTTCTCTCCTCGCTGCTCAAATGCGCGCCGGGACGCATCGTCTATATCTCCTGCAATATCGATACCCAGCGCCGTGACCTCGACGTGCTCCTCTCCGGCGGCTACAAGCTCCGCCGCATCCAGCCTGTCGACATGTTCCCCTATACCGAGCACATCGAATGCGTGGTCATGCTGTCACTATCATAAAAGATCAAGAGCGGTAACACAATGGAAAAATATTTTGAAATAAACAAAAGCGGACAGGATATTCATTGCAAGCTGTATTTCAGCAGCGGCTCCCCCATTGAAAAGGTCGTCCTGTTTGGCCACGGCTTCGCAGGGCACAAGGATAACGGCGCGGCGCATAAATTTGCCGACCGTGTTTTGTCCGAGTTCAAAGTAACCGCCGTCCTGATCTATGACCTGCCCGGCCATGGCGATGATACGCAGAAATTGACCATGGGCAATTGCATGGCATATATGTCAATAGTGATCGACTATATAAAAAGCGAGCTGCACACAGAGCAGATATATTCCTATGCTACCAGCTTCGGCGGGTACTTAATTCTGAAGTATATATCCGAATTCGGCGATCCGTTTGCGAAAATCGCGCTGCGCTGTCCGGCAGTCAATATGGCGGACGTTCTGACAAAAACGATCATGAACGCCGAAGAGCTTGACGGAATCCTCAAAGGAAAATGTGTGCAGGTCGGCTTTGACAGGAAAATCGAGGTAGACCGTCGATTTGTCGCAGAGCTTGAAGAGGCGGACATCCAGACGCTTGATTATTCGGAATATGCGCATGACATCCTTATCCTTCACGGCACAAAGGACGAGGTAGTTCCGTTTGAAGCAGACAAATATTTCGCAAAGCGCAGCAATATTGAATTTATTCCCGTTGAGGGCGCAGACCACAGATTTCAGAACCCCGCCTGTATGGAAGCGGCGACTAAAAAGGTGATCGAATTTTTCGGTTTCTGCTGATCCATCTGCAGATACCGTCTCAAGGAGGAACACAAATATGTACGGCGCATTTATCGGAGATATCGTCGGCTCTAAATACGAATTCGACAATATAAAAACAAAAGATTTCCCTCTGTTCTCTGACGGCTGCGATTACACCGACGATACAATTATGACCGCCGCCGTTGCAAAGGCCATACTCCTGACCCGCGCCGCGGACGGAAGATCCAAAGAGGGGTTTCTGAACTGTTTGGTGCGGACGATGCAGGATTTCGGGCGGCGCTACCCCCACCCAAAGGGCGCTTACGGCAGCCGCTTTGTGCAATGGCTTTCGTCCGCCGATCCCTCGCCGTACGGCAGCTACGGGAATGGCTCCGCCATGCGCGTGTCGCCCTGCGGTCTGATCGCTGTGGAGCTGTTTGAGGCGCAGGCACTGGCGCGTGCGAGCGCCTGTGTCACGCATAACCATCCCGAAGGCATCCGCGGCGCGGAAGCCGTTGCTTCCGCGATCTTTCTGGCAAAGACCGGCAGCTCAAAAGCGGAGATACGGCAGTTTATCGCCGAGCATTATTATGATCTGGATTTCACGCTGGACTCCATACGTGCGGACTATCGCTTTGAAAGCTCCTGTCAGAAATCGGTGCCGCAGGCAATCGAAGCCTTCCTCGAATCGGAAAGCTTCGAGGACGCGATACGCAGCGTTATCTCCATCGGCGGCGACTGTGACACGACAGGTGCCATCACCGGCTCCATCGCATGGACATACTATACGGTGCAGGATCACAGCTGGGGCTGCGATGATCACATGAGTCCTGCCCTGCGTGAGATCAGAGATTCCGCACGCAGATATCTGCCGGAGGAATTTGTCAGCATCGCGGATGAGTTTCACGAAGCATGCTGGAAGAGAGGTGGCAGCTACTTCCGTATGGGCAGCTGCAGCCCGATTCTGAACAAGGAAGAGCTTGAACTGTTCACGCCCCCGGAGCAAAACGGTGCGAAGCGGTAGGGTCTCTTCCTACCAGTTCATCAATCAAGACTTTCCCAACTCAAGGAGCAGGTGAATAGAAACATGGATACGGTAGACTTGATTATCAAGTTGTCAACAGAGTTTTATAACGATTTGAAAACTGACGAAAATGGTCGATATCGTTCCTGGGAACATTGTTACTCTCATTTCATAAAGGCGCGCGGAAACCCAAATGCTGATTATGATTATTTGAGTTTACAGCTTGCATTTTATCTAGCAAGCTGGGGGATGTACCGAGGTTCGTCTTTTCTGCTGCAAAAAGATTATAGAATACATATTCCGGTAGTAAAAGAATTATTGGATGAAAAATACAATTCATTAGCTGGAATTGACTGTGCCGCTTTCAGAGTAGAAAGTAATCAAAAGTCGCTCCAAGAGATAAGTTCTTTTTTGGATAAATACTATGATCGAATCAGACATGAAGTAAAAGAGCAAGAACTTAAAAATCAATTGTCGCATACGCTCATAACGAAGATTCTTATGGGCACCCTAGGCTGTGTTCCTGCATATGATAGATACTTCATTGCGGGCATAAAAAGTCAGAAAGTAGCAGCCGGTAATTATAGCATTAGTTCTGTTATGCAGCTTGCTGAGTTTTATGAAAATAATACGGAGCGGTTAGAAAGTATTCGGGAAAATATGAAAGTAAACGATATGGCATACCCTCAAATGAAAGTGCTTGATATGGGATTTTGGCAGGTTGGTTTTTACTTAGATAAGCAAATTTGACGGATGGTGAGTATCATGGATAGCTTCTCAGAAAAGAGCCTGCTCTCGTTAGGTGACTATTATGTATATGGGTTAATCGACCCACGGACTGACCATTTTTTCTACATTGGCAAAGGCACCGGAAACAGAGTATTTGAGCACGAAAAAGAAAGTCTGAACAGTCCGGACAGTGATAAGCTCAAGCTGAAAACCATTTCTCAAATCAAGTCCAGCGGATTAGCTGTCAGGAAAATTATCATTAACAGCAACCTTACCGAGTCGGAAGCTTTTGCCGCAGAAGCGGCATTGATTAATGCTTTCAATTATGTAGGCGATGTTTGTCTTACAAATATCGTTGCAGGTCATCATTCCGCCGAAGCTTTATCCGTAGAAGATTTTGAAAAGATATATGGCGCAGAAGAGCTGCGCAGCGAGGATATCAAGCATAAAATCCTCGTCATTAAAATCAACAAGCTTTACCGCAGAAATATGCCTGCCGCTGAACTGTATGATTCTGTTCGTGGTTTATGGAGAGCCTCAATAAACAATGTTCAAAACGTTGAGTATGTTTTTGGCGTTTATAATTCTCTGATTGTCGCCGTCTACAAGCCTACTCAATGGTACAGATGTAAAGACACGCCTGAGAAACGTCCAAGACAAGACGAGATTTTAACGCCGCAGACAGAGAATCGCGTCTTCTTTGTGGACAAGAATTTTGAACTTGGCCTGCCACTTGACGATAACGAAACTTTCTATTACGGTAAATCCATAGCTCGATTAAAGCTGAACCAAAGTGCGCAAAACCCTATTACATACCTGAATCCGAAATGTTCCAGCTAATCACAGCGACTGTTCGATTATTTTCCCCATCGCCTTTCCATCAGCAAACACAAATTATCCTCCCAAACCTCATCGCCGCACTCCCTGGCTTTTGAAATGCATGCGTTTAC
Organism: uncultured Oscillospiraceae bacterium; assembly: GCA_934591725.1. Taxonomy (GTDB): domain Bacteria; phylum Bacillota; class Clostridia; order Oscillospirales; family Oscillospiraceae; genus Limivicinus. Next base: position 2,028 of record CAKTPR010000012.1, on the reverse strand, counting down.
CGCGCTGCGCAGGGAAGCGTCGTCCGAGTATTTTTGCAGTCTGTCCATGATGCGGAAAGCGCCCGGCCAGTTCATGTCCTGCACCCATTCCAGCAATTCGATCAAATAAGGCTCAAGCTTTTCATCTCTATTTTCCGCTATAATGACCGCGCAGTTTTCCCAGACATTTTTGTTATGTTCCGGTGTCAGCGGCTGTATAAACGGGAGGATCGTTTCTGCATCTTTTGCCAGAGCTATTCCCTTGGTCTGGACTTCTGGCAGCTTATGCCAGTCGAGCATATCCATGATTTCTATAATGTCCTGCATCTTGAATGCCTCTTGATTCTTTGATAAGTTTTACGCCCGCTGCATATCGCAGCGGGCGTATAGTTTCTTATTCCGCTCAGTGGCAGCCGCAGCCGCAGCTTCCGCTGTCGTCTCCGCAGGCGCAGCCCTCGTCGCTTGTTCCGCAGCCGCTGCATCCGCCGCAGCTTCCGGAACATCCGCCGCCAAAGCCCATGCCCGCGCCGGGGTCGACTATCGGCAGTCTCCCCGTGATGAGCAGGTCAGCCGCGTCGTCCGCGCTGCCGCAGTAGCCGACTATCGGGATGATGCCGTAGCTGAGCAGGAGCGCCTTTGCTTCGCCCCCCATGTTCCCGGCGATGACCGCGTCGATCTTCTCCTCGCGCATCAGGTCGCTCATGGCCTTGTGCCCCTCGCGTCCCGCCGTCTCGACAAGGCGCTTGGTGCACTTGTTCACTTCCGCATTCTCATAGTCGTATATCGCAAACATTTCGCAGTGGCCGAAATGCTCGAAAATTTCTCCGTCCTTATATGCAACTGCTATGCGCATGTCATATCTCCTTTTCGATGCTGTCCATCAGCGGCGCGATGTGCTCCCCGCTCACGGACTCAACTTCGCCCGCGTCCACCATCGTGGTGATAACGGGGTCTATCGGCAGCTTTGCAAAGTGCGGGATGTTATACTGCTTTGCCAGCGCCTCGACCTTGCTCTCGCCGAAGATGGAGTGCTCGCTGCCGCAGTCCGGGCACTTGTAGTAGCTCATGTTCTCGACGATGCCGAGCACCGGGACCTTCATCATCTCCGCCATGTTCACGGCCTTTGCGACGATCATCCCGACAAGATCCTGCGGCGTCGTGACGATAACTATCCCGCTTATCGGCAGGGACTGGAACACCGTCAGCGGCACATCGCCCGTTCCGGGAGGCATGTCGACGAACATATAGTCCACGTCCGTCCACATCACGTCCGTCCAGAACTGCGTGACCGCGCCCGCGATGACCGGGCCGCGCCACACAACAGGCTCCGTCTCATCCTGGAGGATGAGGTTGATGGACATTACCTGTATCCCGGAGTGCGTCGTAACTGGGATAAGGTACTCCTCGGTACCGGTCGCGTGCTGGTGGATGCCGAAGGACTTCGGTATCGACGGGCCTGTGATGTCCGCGTCGAGCACCGCGCAGTTGTAGCCGCGGCGCTGCATCTCGGAGGCCATCAGGCTCGTGACAAGGGACTTGCCGACGCCGCCCTTGCCGCTGACTACGGCAATGACTTTCTTTACGCTCGCACCCTCGTGAAGCGGTTTGAGAAAGCTCTCCGGCTCGCGGGAAGCGCAGGCTTCTCCGCAGGTGGAGCAATCGTGTGTGCATTCGCTCATATCAATAATCTGCCTTTCCAATTCAAATTATATATGTATTCTTATTATACCCGTTTCGCGCAAATAGTCAAATCAATAAAATTCACAGCTTCAATTTCTTCACCGCACGGATGAGATATATCGCCGCAAAGCCCGTGAACACACCCGTTATAACTCCAGACGCAGCCAAAATCGGCGCGTAGGCAAAGATCCCCGGCGTCTTTACTATGAGCGCACAGGCGCCGAGCTGCCCGGCGTTATGCGCAATGGCCGCAAGGGCGCTGACTATCCAGAGCTGGTTTTCCTTGAACAGACCTATCGTCACGCACATCACGATATACGCCAGTATTCCCCCGGCGGCGCTGTATATGAACGTCGAGGGGCTGCCCGC
>CAKTPR010000011.1 GCA_934591725.1 uncultured Oscillospiraceae bacterium | reverse complement strand
ATCGCCGAGGCCGAGGCTCACAAGGGCCCGTCCCTCATCATCGCTTACTCCCCCTGCGAGATGCACAGCATCAAGGGCGGCATGGAGAACTGCCAGAAGGAGATGGAGAAGGCTGTCAAGTGCGGTTACTGGAATCTGTTCAGATTCAACCCGGACGCAGAGAAGCCCTTCACTCTCGACAGCAAGGAGCCTGCCGGCGGTTACCAGGAGTTCCTGATGAACGAGGCTCGTTACAGCCGTCTGACCCGCGAGTTCCCCGAAAGAGCTACCAAGCTCTTCGCGGCATCCGAGGAGAACGCCAAGGAGCGTTACGAGCACCTGCTCAAGCTCAAGGCTCTCTACGAATAAGCCGAAAAATCGCATAAACCATTTCAGCGCCCCGGTCATCCGGGGCGCTGAGTTTAGTTGGACTTATAAAGAGCGCTTCCGGTACGATGAATCGGAGGCGCTCTTTATATCGAATCTATATCAATAGCCGCAGGAGAAAAAGGGACTGAACAACAAAAATCGCTGCGAACGACAGTTCGCAGCGATATGGCAGCGGGAGAAGGATTTGAACCCTCGCATACGGAGTCAGAGTCCGCTGTGCTACCACTACACAATCCCGCTAAAAGCAAGGATTATTATACCTTTTTTTGCGGATTTGTCAAGAGCAAATTTCAAGATCCCGCACATTTTTTTGATACCGCGGTGTCGATGCTCCCGCCGAACACCACAAAGCGGTCATACAGGAACTCCGTGGCGAAGTTCAGCAGCATGGAAACGATAAGCACGGCATACTCGTTCCAGCCAATACCGTTGAGCCAGTCCCCGCCCCAGGTGGACAGCGGTGTGAACACGAGGTAATAGGCCGCGACCTTGAGCATCGCGATCGGAACATTGTTGGCCGAGCGGAAAGTCACCTTGCGGTTGAGCGTGAAATTCCAGAGGACTGACAGTATAAGCGCCGTCAGATAGCACACCCAGTAGCTCCAGTGAAAGACCTCGTTCATCAGGGTAAAGCTCAGCAGCTGGATGATCCCTGCGCTGATCGAAAACAGCGTGAACTTGACCGCACGCATAAGCTCCTTCTTGTCCATAAATACCTCCGTGCGCAGCTTGCGATGCTTCAAATTTTTGAATCATTTGCAGTATACTCCGCCGAAGTCATTTGGTCAAGGGGAAATTTCTATTTTTACGTTATGTATTGCATTATGCCGTCATATCATGTAGAATATAAATACATATTTGCTTGTTACTATTCAATAAGCTATGGGAGGATACATCAATGGTATGTAAAAATTGCGGGAAATATGTTGCCGATGGGCATAATTTCTGCCCTAACTGCGGAGCCAGAATACAGGCCTCCCCGGCGTCAGGCAGCAGTCAGAAAAAATCAGGCTCTGCGGTTTCGTGGATCGTTACAGTCGTCGCCGTTGTGGTCCTGCTGATCATACAGTCCGGCGGAAAAACAACGACGAGCGGAAGCTCAACATCGGTGTTCAGCTCCTCGTCCGCGTCCCAGAGCAAACAATATATCGACAACGCAAAAAACTACATGGCCTCCGGTGATTACCACAGTGCAGTAGGCGAGCTCATCGCCTGTGAGGATGCGACGGAGGACAGCGATGTCATCTCAACATGCGAGAATATGCTGGCACAGATCAAATCGACTCTCAAGTCCGGCGAACCCGCGACCGGCACCGAGCTGGAGCGCACCTTCCAGTATCAGGGCGGCGGCGAATACCATGTCACTGCTGAAAGCGGCCCCGTGGAAGTGACGGTGACCGACCTCGACAACTCAAATCAATACGTCCGCTTCTATGTGCGCGAAGGTGAAAAGGCGATCATATACCTCCCCGCCGGGCGCTACTCCGTGTCCTACGATATCGGTTACATATGGTTCAACGACCGCATCGGCTTCGGCGACTACTGCACAAATTACACCATTGACGGCGAAATGACCTATGAGGTAAAAAGCGATAACGCGTGGATAACAAACAATGTGTGGGAAAGCACACTGTAAGCAAAACAGCCCTCCGGCATAATACAGCCGGAGGGTGGTTTTTTTATCTTCAGGCTCCTGGCGATAAACAGGATTACTCTTCCATGCCGCATATAAACGGCAGGAACAGATACACCGGCAGGCCGATCACGAAGATAAACACATAGCGTATACTGTACGCCACCGGTGCCGCTATCATGAGACACAGCCAATTTGCCAGCGCCGGGACATACGCGATCCATGCGCCGCGGCGGCGCTTTATTATGCACATGAGCATAAGCGCTGCAGTGACCCACAGTAGCGTTCCGCTGCTTATCGTCGCTTTGAGATTCTTCAGCGGCTCCTCGATCGAAAACCCGAATATCTGTCCAAACACATCGCGCATCCTGATGCCGTGGCAGTTGACTCCGTTGGCGATCTCCGGTATGAACTGGATGTATCCGTTCCCGTCCTTTGCGCCCAGCTTCCAGAAGCCGTGTGTCTCCATCAGATAAGCCCGCATGTATGTGACCGGATTCTTGATCCCCATGCTTACCCATGTTTTTATAAACTCGGTCTTGGTCTGCTCGAGAAAATCCTCGTCAAAGAAGTAGTTCCATTTTATGCTGTCGACAATGCAGGGCGCGTAATTTTCCTTCCACCACCACTGCAGCATGAGCCGGTAAGCATACTCCTCATCGGCCTCGGACATGTTCCCGTCATAATAGATGACCGCGCCCATCTGCTGTATCGGTATGCCGACGCTCTCGACGAACTCCTGCTTTATGCCCCATGCTTTATAGCCGACGCTTGTGATAATAAAATAGAACGCAATGATCCCCGCAAACGCAGAAACGACTATCTTCCGCTGATTTTTGAGCGCTATCCCCAATGCCGCGGCGGACACGATGACGACGTATATACCGTTGTTCCTGAAAAACGCTGCGCCGAGAGCCGTAAGCAGCATCCGGATAAAGCCGCGCCGGTCAACGCTTCCCCTCCGCAGGGTGGTATAGAGCTGTATCGACAGCAGAAACAGCAGCGCCGAATAGAGCGGGTCCTTCCACAGTGAGATCGCGTACGCCGCAAAGAGCGGCTCCAGCGCATAGAAGACTATAGTCGCCGCCATGTATATTCTGTGCGCGCCGTTCTCCTGCAGAAAGCTCACTGCGCGGCAGATAACGAGCGCCATGAGCACCGACTGCACCACTGAGTAGCAGCATATCCCTATATTGTAGTCGGAGAACAGCTCCCCGATCTTCAGAAATATGCCGAGAAACAACGTGTAGGCCACCGGGTGATGGTTGTTGTTTGGATGCCCTGCCTCTATCATCTGCTCTATCGACCAAAAGGAGTCGCCCTGAACACTGCCGGGATAAAAGCTCAGCAGATACGGCGTCCACGCCAGCAGCAAAAGTATAAATACGAATATCAGCAGCCTTTTATTTCTTCTTCCGCTGCCCGCCGGGATCTCCAGTCTGTCAATTATGATGCTGAGCAGCGCCATCGCGGCATAGCACAGCACAAACGCCGCAAGCAGCCACAGCACATCCGCCGCCGTCGGCGAGGTCATATAGTTTTCGGTCGGATAGCCTTTGATCCCGCCGGTGTATACGATGTGCCGCCCCAGTACATATACCGCGGCAAACACCGCCGAAAACAGCGCCGAGATAATGTGCTCTCTTTTTCCCCAGCCGAGGGTATTTTTCAATTTACTCATACGCATCGATCCTTTACCGGGTCAGACGACCTGAAAAATATAGAATTTCAGATAATCCGTCTCCGGGACGTTCCAGAGTATCGGGTGATCGGGCGCCTGCTGGCGCGCCTCGATCTGCCGCAGCTCGACATTCGCGTCCTGCGCCGCAGAGCGCAGCATCTTCACAAACAGCTCTGACGGCATGAAATGGCTGCATGAGGCCGTCGCGAAATATCCGCCGCGCGGCAGCGCCTTGAGCGCGCGCAGGTTTATCTCCTTATAACCCTTCTCGGCACGGCCGACGGTCCTGCGCGACTTTGTGAATGCCGGCGGATCAAGAATGATGAAGTCATACTCGCCCTTTTTCAGCTCCGGCAGAAGGTCGAACACATCCGCCGCGACGAAGTCCATCCTGTCCTCAAGTCCGTTTCTGCGCGCGTTCTCACGCGCCATCGCAACGGCGCTCTCCGATACGTCCACTGCCGTCACGTGCTCCGCGCCGCCGCGTGCGGCGTTGAGCGCGAAGGAGCCGGTGTGGGTAAAGCAGTCGAGCACGCGCCGCCCCTTTGCAAGGCGCGCCACGGCAAGGCGGTTATACTTCTGGTCGAGGAAAAAGCCCGTTTTCTGCCCGTTCTCGAAATCGACGGCGTAGTATATCCCGTTCTCGCATATCTCGGTCGCGGTGCTCTGCGGGTGCTCCTCGCCCGGCAGCTCATACCAGCCCTTGCCCTGCTCCAGCCCTTCGAGCGCGCGGATGGCGACGTCGTTGCGCTCATATATGCCGTCGATCCTCTCCCCGCTCTCGCGCAGCACTTCGGCGAGCAGCGGGAAGATAACGTCCTTGAGCCGCTCCATCCCAACGGAGAGCGTCTGCGTGACAAGGATGTTCGAGAACCTGTCCACAGTGAGGCCGGGGAAGCCGTCGGCCTCGCCGAAGATGACGCGGCAGCAGGAGACGTCCTCCCCCATGACGGTGCGGCGGTAGTCCCACGCGTACCGGATGCGGCGCTTCCAGAACTCCGCGTCAAAGCGGTCGTTTGCGTTGCGGGAGATGAGCCGCAGGCCGATCTTGCTCTCGCGGCTGTATAGCCCCGTGCCGAGATAGCGTCCGTTCTCACTGAGTGCGTCGACCAGCGCGCCGTTTTCCGGTTCTGCGCTTTTGGAAACTATCTCCTGCGCGTATATCCACGGGTGACCCGTATTGACCCACGCGCTGCCTTTCTTGGTTATTATAAAGGAAGGATATTCTCTTTCGATCTTCATTTCAGTTCCGCCTGAATAAAATAGTGTATTTTATTGTAGCATACTCAGCGAAAAAAGAACAGATACGGCGCTCAATAATTTCACACATTCGCAACATTACGAATATTGACGGAAACAGCGCACTATGCTATACTCTAGATTAATTTATTAAAAGGAGATGTGTATCCTCTTATGGATGATGGCAGTCGATTGCCTTGGATAATTGCCGCGCTGCTTCTTGTATGCGCCGCATTTTTTGCTGTTACGGAGACTTCGATGGCCTCCGCATCGCGCAGCCGCATTAAGGCGTCTGCCGAACGCGGCGACTTCCGGGCAAAAAAGACTCTCTATGTGCTGGATAATTTTGATCTGGCCATCAGCACCCTGCTTATCTGCACCAACATTGTACATATCGCCGCAGCCTCTATCGTCACCCTCGCGGTAACAAAGAAGTGGGGCGTGAGCGCCGTGTCGATAAGTACGATCATTACCACTATCGTTGTGTTCTTTGCCGGCGAAATGCTCCCCAAGAGCGTCGCTAAGAAGTACAGCGATACTCTCGCGCTCTCCTGCGCGCCGGTGCTCTGCTTCTTCATGAAGCTTTTCGCCCCGCTCTCGAAGCTCTTGACATGGATAGGTCAGGCAGCCGCGAAGCTCACCCCCGGCGACAGCCAGATCTCCGTCACGGAGGATGAGCTGTACGATATCATCGAGGACATGACCGAGGAGGGCAGCCTTGACGAGGATCAGGGCGACCTGATATCCTCCGCGCTCCAGTTCGGCGAAGTCACCGTCGAGAGCGTGCTTACCCCGCGGGTCGATATAGTGGCCATAAACATAAACAGCAGCCACGCGGAGCTGCTGAGCCTTATCAAATCCACGAACCACAGCCGCCTGCCCGTCTACGAGGGCAGCATTGACAACATCATCGGCGTGCTCCAGATACGCAAATATATCAAGGCCTATCTCCGCCTCGGCGAGAACCTTGATATAAAGCCCATGCTCGATGAAGTTCTCTTCGTCCACCAGAGCACGAATATCGATGAGCTGCTCCCCATCCTCTCAAAGCGCAAGCTGAACATCGCCGTCGTCACCGATAACTACGGCGGCACCCTCGGCATCGTGACGGTCGAGGATATCCTCGAAGAGCTCGTCGGCGAGATATGGGACGAGGACGACGTTATTGAAGAGCCGATGGTCGAGATCGGCGACGGCGTATACGAGGTCGGCGCGGATGAGACCGTCAGCGACGTGTTCGATCAGCTCGGCTACGAGGATCCGGAGAACGATGAGGAGCTTGTGAACACGCTCATGGGCGAATGGGCCTACGAAAAGTTTGACACTATCCCCAAGCCCGGCGACAGCTTCCGCTATCATCAGGTGCTTGTCACGGTGAAGGATATGAACCACAACCGCATAATGAAGCTTACAGTCGCCCTGCTTCCGGAAGAAGAGGAAGGCGGTGAGGCACAGTGAATATAGTCCTTATCTCTATCGGCATCTTCCTTTGCCTGTGCCTTTCAAACTTCTGCTCCGCATCCGAAATGGCGTACTCCTCCTGCAACGTGCTGCGCCTTGAAAACGCGCGGGACGACGGCTCAAAGAAGGCCGGGCTCGCAGTCAGGATAACCGAGCATTTTGACGATGCTCTCAGCGCCATACTCATCGGCAACAACCTTGCGAACATCGGCGCATCCTCGCTTGCGTCCGTGCTCGTGATACTCATTACGAGCTCTGAGGACTATGCGTGGGTATCGACCGTCGTGCTGACATTCCTTGTCATCATCTTCGGCGAGACGATACCGAAGATCACCGCGAAGAAGAACGCCAACCGCATCGCCCTGCGCCACGCCTACCCCGTGCGCTTTATGATGATAATCCTCAAGCCACTTATCTGGGTGGTCGTGAAGCTCATTGAGCTTATCACAAAGGGTCTGCCCGACCAGAAGGACGAGAGCGGCGACGAAGCCGTCGAGGAGCTCCAGTCCATCATCGAGACTGCCGAGGATGAGGATGTCCTTGACGAGGATCAGTCCGAGCTCGTTCAGGCCGCGATAGACTTTTCCGAGATATCCGCGCTTGATGTCATGACCGCACGTGTCGACGTCTGCGCGATAGACATTGAGGACGACTGGGACGATATCATGTCCGTCATCGAAGAGGCCACGTATTCGCGCATCCCGGTCTATGAGGGCAGCATCGATAACATCATCGGTGTGCTGTACCTCAACCACTTCCTCAAGGCCATGGCGGATAACGGCCGCGCCGATATCCGCAAGCTTCTGATGAAGCCCCGCTATGTCTACAAGACCATGAAGCTGCCCGCGGTGCTCAATCAGCTGCGCAAGGCAAAGCAGCACCTCGCCATAGTCTCCGACGAGTACGGCGGCACCCTCGGCGTCGTGTCGATGGAGGATGTGCTCGAACAGATCGTCGGCGACATCTGGGATGAGACGGACACCGTCGAGCACGAGCTTGTGCAGCGCAGCGAAGATGAATATGAGCTTGACGGCTCAATGGTCATCTCCGACTTTGCCGAGCTCATGGGGCTTGACGAGGAGAGCTTCTCCCCGGAGAGCAACACCGTCGGCGGCTGGACGCTTGAAATGTTCGGCGACTTCCCGCACGCCGGCGACAGCTTCCATTATCGTGACTTCACCGTCACCGTGCTGCGCATGACTGACGGCCGCCGTGTCGAAAAGGTGCTTGTCCAGCGCGACAAGCTCCCTGAGGACGCGGAGGAAAACGAAGAATAAAAGTGCTTATATAAAAAAGATATCGGAGAGAGCTTTTGCTCTCTCCGATATCTTTTTTATTCCGCCGCCATCAGGCCGGGCAGGCGGCTCAGCTCAGGCGCATTCGATGCTTCGCTTGCACAGGTTATCGCCCCGGCAAGCTGCGCTGCGCGCGCGGAGTCCTCAAGGCTCAGGCCGTGCAGGTCTGCCCAGACTATGGCGGACATTGCCGCGTCCCCCGCGCCGGTCGCGTTCACGACGTTTGCTTCCGGAGACGGCAGGCGCAGTATGCGCGAGCCCTCGGCGGCGATCATGCCGTTCGTGCCGAGACTGATGAACACGCGCTGCACGCCCGCGTCGATGAGCGCGCGGGCGGCAAGCTCAGGGTCGGACTGACCGGTGAGCGCTGCGGCCTCGATCGCGTTCGGCTTGATGGCGCGCAGGTGCTTCATCACGCCGTGCAGCTTCATCGCCTTGACCGAGGAAACTGGGTCGGCATAGAGCGGGATGCAGGAGCTGCGGCAGATGAATTCGAGCGATTCTACCGGCAGGTTCGTGTCAAGCACCAGCGCCCCGGCCTGAATACCGGGCAGAACGCCCTCAAGGTACTCTGGGCTTATCTCATTGCAGACGGCCATGTCGTTCACGGCAAGCTGCATATCGCCGCGCTCGTCGGTTATGTAGAGATAGCTCGAACTGCGCGCACCGGGTACGACGCGCACACGGCTGACGTCCATGCCGAGGCTGCGGCAGCGGTCGAGCAGGAACTCACCGTTGGAGTCGCCGCCGACGGCGGAGACAAGGCTGACGTCCAGCCCAAGCAGGCAGAGGTCGTGCGCGATATTGCGCCCGACGCCGCCGGGGGTGAGCGTCACGGAACCGGGGTTCGAGTCACGCAGGATAATGGGGCCGGAGGGGCGGCCCCATATATCCGCATTGAGTCCGCCGATGACGGCGGCTTTGTTCTGAATATCCATTTTATTTCTTTACTTTACGTTCCAGATCTCGTGCGCGTACTGGCTGATCGCACGGTCGGCGGCGAAGATGCCGCTCTCAGCAGTGTTCATGATGGCAAGGCGCGCAAGCTCGCCCTTGTCGGAGATGCGCTCATAGAGACGCTTCTGGCAGTCGGCGTAGGCGCGGTAGTCGGCGATGAGCATATACGGGTCGCCGCCGTAGAGCAGCTGGCTGACAAGGTCGGAGTAGCTCTTGCCGTCGGAGAAGCCTTCGCTGAAGCGGGCGAAGACGCGGCTGATCTCAGGGTCGTTTCTTGCGATAGCGCCCGGATCGTAGCCGTTTGCGCGAAGCTGCGCGATCTCATCGGTGTGCAGGCCGAAGAGGAACATATTCTCGTCGCCGAGACGCTCGTACATCTCGACGTTCGCGCCGTCGAGCGTGCCGATGGTGACAGCGCCGTTCATCATGAGCTTCATGCAGCCGGTGCCGGAGGCTTCCTTACCGGCGGTGGATATCTGCTCGGATATCTGCGCGGCAGGCACTATGGCCTCGGCGGCGGAGACGCGGTAGTTCTCGACGAAGTAGACCTGGAGCTTATCCTTGCAGACGGGGTCGTTGTTGATGTCGTTTGCCATGCTCAGCAGCAGCTCGATTATGCGCTTTGCGGTCTTGTAGCCTGCGGCGGCCTTTGCGCCGAACACGAAGGTGCGCGGCAGGAACTCGCGGTTCGGGTCGTCGTGCAGCTGGAGCTGAAGGCTCGCTATGCTCATCGCGCACAGAAGCTGGCGCTTGTACTCATGCAGACGCTTGACCTGAACGTCCATTATGGCTTCGGTATTGAGAGCGAAGCTGTCGTTGCGGCGGGCAAACTCGGCGAAGCTTTCCTTGTTCGCGCGCTTTATCGCCAGCACACGCTCACGCACGGCGGCATCGTCTGCGTAGCCGGCAAGCTTGATGAGCACTTCGGGATTGGTGAGGTATTCGTCCCCGCCGGTGAGCTCCTTGACGAGCGCGTCAAGGCCAGGGTTTATCTGAGACAGCCAGCGGCGGTGATCGATGCCGTTGGTGACGTAGGTGAAGCGCTCAGGCGTGATAGTGTAGAGATCGTGGAAGAGGTCATTCTTGAGAATGTCGCCGTGCAGGCGGGACACGCCGTTGACCTTCTGGCAGGTCGCAAGGCAGAGGTTTGCCATGTGTACCTGACCGTCGCGGATGATGAGGTTGCGGCCAAGAGCCTCGCCGGAGCCGAAGTGCGCGCTGAGGTATTCGCACCAGCGGCGGTTGATCTCGCACATGATCTCCCATATACGGGGCAGCAGCTGCTGAATGAGATCCTGCGGCCACTTTTCAAGAGCCTCGCTCATAACGGTGTGGTTGGTGTAGGCGACGCTGTTCTTGACAAGCTCCCATGCCTCGTCCCAGCCGAGCTCGTACTCGTCCATGAAGATGCGCATGAGTTCGGGGATTATCATCGTCGGGTGAGTGTCGTTTATCTGGATGATATGGTGCTTGGAGAAGCTGCGGATATCGCCCCATGTGCGGATGTGCTTGCGCACGATATCCTGCGCGGTGGCGGAGATGAAGAAGTACTGCTGCTTGAGACGCAGGAGCTTGCCCTCGGTATGATCGTCCGCGGGGTAGAGCACCTTCGTGATGACCTCGGCCATGGTGCGCTGCTCAAGGCTCTTGACGTATGCGCCCTCGGAGAAGAGGTACATGTCCAGAGAGTTCGGGCTCATCGCGTCCCACAGACGCAGGGTGTTGATCTCCTTCGCACCGTAGCCTGCGATGAGCATATCGCGCGGCAGGGCGATGACGGCGGTGTAGCCGGTGTGCTCGGCGTGATAGTGGCCGAGGCTGTCCCAGCTCGGAGATATCTGACCGCCGAAGCGTACTTCGACCTCGTCCTCGTGGCGGGGGATCAGCCAGCTCTCGGCTGCGGTGCGCCAATTGTCGGCGACCTCGGTCTGGCGGCCGTTTTCAAACTTCTGCTTGAACATGCCCAGCTCGTAGCAGATGGAATAGCCCGTGGCCTGAAGACCCTCGGTGGCCATGGAGTCCATGAAGCAGGCGGCGAGACGGCCAAGGCCGCCGTTGCCGAGACCTGCGTCCGGCTCCTCTTCAAAGATATCGGACGCATTGCGCCCCATGTCCTCAAGCGCGCCGGTGACTGCCTCGGAGATGCCGAGGTTGTAGGAGTTCTTCATAAGGCTGCGCCCCATGAGGAACTCCATCGACATATAGTGTATCTCTTTTTCCGCGTGGCGCGGGTCTTCGATGGTGAGCAGGCGGCTCATAAGCTCGCGGATGACTATGGCCGTGGCCTGGAATATCTGCTCGTTGGTGGCGTCCTCGCCGCTTACGCTGAACTGCGCGCTGAGCTTATCCTCAATTGCGCTGCGGACTTCGTCTCTGGATATCTGATTATTCATTTATTACCTCCGTGGAGTAGAGTATGCCCGATCATATAAACTCCGGTAACGTTACCGGATATCGGGGAAAAACAATGCGGCGGCACGCCGCATTGTTTATGGCGGATTTGATATTGGACTGCGCTTAAATTTCAATCCCTTTCGGCACGACGATGGGCAGCTTTTCGCTCCCGGTCAGCACCGTCCCGGCGGAAAACACGACGGCCTTATCGGCGATGACGTGGTTAAGCTCCGAGTTCTCGCCGACTGTGCAGCGGCGCATGATGATGCAGTCCTTGAGCTTTGCGCCCGCGCCGATGCGCGCGCCGGAGAAGACGATGCAGTTTTCGATATCGCCCTCGATGATGCAGTTGTCGGCGACAAGGCAGTTGAGAGAGGAGGAGTGCTCCCCGTAATAGGTGCTGACCTCCTCGCGTATTTTTGTGCGCACGGGGCGGTCGGCGGGGAAAATATCGCCGCGTTTTGCCGCGTCGAGCATATCCATGTTGGCGTGATAGTAGCTGTCGACGCTGTGGATAATGGCGGAGTAGCCATGGTGGACGTATATCCCCATTTTACCCCCGTTTGCAAGATAGTAGTCTATCGCGTCCTTGTGGAAGCGGTAGAGATTATGCTCGTGAGAATAGTCCATCAGGCGCAGGAGCACATCGCGGTTGATGATGTACGCTTCGAGCGAGGCGACGCCCTGGCTCTCATCGCGCGGCTTGACGAGCATATGCTTCACAAGGCCGTCCTCACCGGCGACGTAGCGCAGGCGGCTGCCGTCAACGCTGAGGTCGGCGCAGATCGCGGTGATCTCCGCGCCGGAGCGTATATGCTGCTTCATGGGGACGGTAAGGTCGATGTTCGCGTAGAGATTGCCGAGCATGAGCACGATATACTTGCTCTTGATGTCTCTTATGTAGGTAGAGACGGCGTTTAGTGCCTCCATCGTGCCGGTGTAGTTGCCCTTGTGGTACTCAGGCAGGCCGAAGGGCGGGAGCATACGCAGGCCGTTGTCACGGCGGCTCATGTCCCAGGGCTTGCCGCTGCCGATATGGTCGAGCAGGGACTGATAATCGCGCTGAACGATAACGCCGACATCGAGGATGCCCGCATTGCGCATGGAAGAGAGCGGGAAGTCTATAAGGCGGTAGCGGCCGCAGACGGGGAGCGACGCCGCCGTGCGGGATTTGACAAGCTCGCGCAGCTCAGGGAAAGTGTTGTACGCAAAGATAATTCCGTGAAAATCCTTCATTGCTCAAACCTCCTCACCGGTGTAGATCATCGCGCCGGCAGGCACGCGCGCGCCGGAGCCGATCTCGATTTTCGGGCCGCAGGTGGCGACGCCCCAGTCGTCCGAGCCGTCGGGCGCGGAGCCGACATGAGCGCCGGAGTGGATGACGGTGTTCTCACCGATAATGGCGTATTCGACGGTCGCGCCGGACTCGACGACCGCGCCGGGCATAAGCACGCTGTAACACACGTTTGCCCCGGTCTGGACTCTGACGGAGGGCGAGAGCACGGAGTTTTCAACGTGCCCGTCGATCTCGCAGCCCTCGGTGACTATCGAGTGGATGATCTCGGCATGCTCACCGGTGTAGTGCGGCGGGCAGATCGGGCTGCGCGCGCTGATCGGCCAGTCGGGATCGTAGAGGTTAATGAGCGTGGGAGAGAGCATATCCATGTTCGCGTCCCACAGGCTCGTGATGGTGCCGACGTCGCGCCAGTAGCCGCTGAAGCGGTACGGCCAGAGCTTTTCGCCCGCGGCGAGCATATTCGGGATTATGTTCTTGCCGAAGTCCTTATCGGAGTTCGGGTCGTTCTCATCGGCGATGAGGTATTCGCGCAGCTTCTTCCAGTTGAAGATGTATATGCCCATGGAGGCAAGGTCGCTCTTCGGCTGCTTGGGCTTCTCCTCAAACTCGTTTATGTACCCGTCCGGGCCGACATTCATGATGCCGAAGCGGGTGGCCTCCTCCATCGAGACCTGCAGCACGGAGATCGTGCAGGCGGCGTCCTTCTCGATATGCTCGCGCAGCATATCCGAGTAATCCATCTTGTATATATGGTCGCCCGAGAGGATCAGCACATTGTCGGGATCATAGCTCTCGATGAAGCCGATGTTCTGATAGATCGCGTTCGCGGTGCCGGAAAACCACGAGCCGCGCTCGCCCGCGCTCTGGTACGGCGGCAGGATGTAAACGCCGCCGTCGGATACGTCGAGATCCCACGGCTGGCCGCTACCGATATAGCTGTTGAGCTGGAGCGGGCGGTACTGCGTCAGAACGCCCACGGTGTCGATACCGGAGTTTGCGCAGTTGGAGAGCGGGAAGTCGATTATTCTGTACTTTCCGCCGAACGGAACACTGGGCTTGGCTACATTCTGAGTCAAGGCATACAGACGGGAGCCCTGTCCTCCCGCCAGGAGCATTGCGATGCAGCTTTTTTTCATTGTCAACCTCCTGAGTGCAATATATTTATCTGGAAAATTTCCAATAAAGACTTAGGAATTATTAATGCGTCACTGCGTTTGGCTATTGCATTTAGTTGTATCGGTTCATTGCGCGGTCTGCCCCGTCTGTGATATAGCACTCGGCGGCGTGGGCGGCGCGGAGCGCGGCGTCGCGCATATCGACGGCGTCCTGATCCTTGAATGCGGAGAGCACCCAATCGGCCATGTCATAGTCCGGGTGCGGGGGCGCGCCGACGCCGATGCGGATGCGCGGGAAAGCGTCTGTACCGAGCTGGGCAATGATATTTTTTAATCCGTTGTGCCCGCCGGCGCTGCCCTTGACACGGATGCGCAGCTTGCCGATCGGCAGGCTTATCTCGTCCGACACGACGATGACGTGCTCCGGCGGTATCTTGTAGAACCGCACCGCCTGGATGACGGCCTCGCCGGAGAGGTTCATAAAGGTCTGCGGCTTCATGAGCATGACGCTCTCGCCGCCTATATCGACCGTCGCGGTGAGCGCCTTGAAGCGCGCGCGGTTGATGCTGATGTTCTTTTCCTTGGCCATGGCGTCCGCCGCCATGAAGCCCGCGTTGTGGCGGGTGCCCTCGTATTTAAGCCCGGGGTTGCCGAGAAACACGATGAGCCAGCTTACCCCGCCGGGCTTTTTGAAAAGCATTTGTTTTCACCCCAATGCCGGAGAACGTTACTGGATATGATAATTACCATTCGGGTAATCGGTTTACATACTTGATGCACGACTGCGTAGGAAAAATTCGGGTTTTTATCCCCTCAGGCGCTCCGCGCCAGCTCCCCTTGAAAAACAAGGGAAGTCCAGACTGTCAAAAAACTAAACGCTGGAGCCAGATAACAGAGCAGCGGGGGAGCTTGAGGGGGCAAGGCCCGCCTCAAATTGGATAAGCCGCCGTCGAAAGCCTTGATATATCAAGGCTTTCGATAACAGCATTTTGAACGCTTTCAAAATGCTCGGCGGAAAGCGCGGTCAAAAAAGTCCTTACAGGACTTTTTTGACAAGCTGGAGCCATGTGCGGCTTCTTCTGCCTCAATCAAACAGATTAGAAATAGAGACTTCCTCGTAAATTCTTCTGATGGCCTCGGCGAAGACCGGCGCGGTGGAGATGTACTTGATCTTGCTGCACGCGGGCCTGTCGGAGGGATAAGGGATAGTGTCGAGCAGGAGCAGCTCTTCAATGCAGCTGTTCTCGATGCGCTCGATCGCGGGGCCGGAGAGCACGCCGTGGGTCGCGCAGGCGTAGACCTTCTTCGCGCCGCCTATCTCGCTGATGGCCTTGGCCGCGCCGCAGAGGGAACCGGCGGTATCGACGATGTCGTCAAGCAGGATGCAGGTCTTGCCCTCGACGTTGCCGATAATGTTCATGACTTCGGACTGGTTGGCCTTTTCACGGCGCTTGTCGACAATGGCCATGTTGACGCCGAGCTTCACGGAGAAGGCGCGCACGCGCGCGGTGCTGCCGACGTCGGGAGAGACGACCATAATGTCCTCATTGCCCTTGCCGAACATATTGACAAAGTGCTTTACAAACAGGTGGGAGCCGAGAAGATTGTCCACAGGGATATCGAAGAAGCCCTGGATCTGCGCGGCGTGGAGATCCATCGTCAGCACTCTGTCCGCGCCGGCGGTGGTGATAAGGTTAGCGACGAGCTTTGCGGAGATGGGGTCGCGGCTCTTGGCCTTTCTGTCCTGACGGGCATAGCCGAAGTATGGAATGACCGCGGTGATACGGCCTGCGGAGGCTCTGCGCATCGCGTCGATCATGATGAGCAGCTCCATGAGGTTGTCGTTGACGTGGTTGCAGGTGGACTGAACAATGAAAACGTCCTTGCCGCGCACCGGCTCATACACGGAAACAGAGCATTCGCCGTCGGCAAACTGTGCAACGTCCGCCTTGCCGAGCGTCCTGTAAAGCTCAGAGCAAATATGCTCGGCCAGTTCGGGATTGGAATTGCCTGCGAAGACCTTGATTTCCTTGCCGTGTGAGATCATTTCTCTTTTTCCTCCGTAATCGTCTTTATTCATTTTAGTCCGCGCCCTTTTCCGGGCGCATAATCAGTCAGGTTGATTATAACACCTATAGCGCAAAATTGGAAGAGCAAAGCCGCGGCAACAGCGCTCAAATTGCATATAAAAAAAGCAATTTACAAGCCCTTGTTTTTTGTGTATAATAGAAATCTATGAAATAAATCATTTGAAAGTGGTTGGAACAATGCTTGAATTTGAAGAATATAAGGTAAAGCTCAATAACGCCAAGCCCGGTCTTGAGGATCTGCGCGGCGCGCTGAAGCTCGAAAGCGCGCAGAAGGAGATCGAGGAGCTCGAAGCGGCCTCGGAGCGCGAGGGCTTCTGGAACGATGTTGAGAGATCCCAGAAGGTACAGAAGCGGCTCAAGACGCTCAAGAACAAGGTCGAGAATTTCCAGAAGCTCTGCGCCGCGTGGGACGATATGTACACCATATGCGAGATGGCTATCGAGGAGAACGACGACTCGATGCTCGAAGAGCTGGAGAGCGAGTATAAGCAGTTTTCCGAGAGGGTCGAGGAGACCCGGCTCGGCACCCTGCTCACCGGCGAGTATGACGCGAACAACGCCATCCTCACCTTCCATGCCGGTGCCGGCGGCACCGAGGCGCAGGACTGGGCCTCGATGCTCTACCGTATGTACAATATGTGGGCAGACCGCCATGGCTACAAGGTCAGGGTCATGGACTATCTCGACGGGGACGAAGCCGGAATCAAGAGCGCGACCATAATGATCGAGGGCGAGAACGCCTACGGCTTCCTCAAGAGCGAGCACGGCATACACAGACTTGTCCGCGTCTCCCCGTTTGACGCTGCCGGCCGCCGCCACACCTCCTTTGCTGCGGTCGAGGTCATGCCTGAGATAAGCGACGATGATAACGAGATCGAGCTGCGCGACGAGGATATCAAGATGGACGTGTTCCGCTCCTCCGGCGCGGGCGGCCAGAAGGTCAACAAGACCTCCTCGGCAGTGCGTCTTACCCATATCCCGACGGGCATAGTCGTGTCCAGTCAGGTGGAGCGCAGCCATTTCCAGAACCTTGAAAACTGCCGCAATATGCTGCGCGCAAGGCTCGCCGAGATAAAGGAGCGCGAGCATCTCGAAAAGATCAGCGATATCAAGGGCGTGCAGATGAAGATCGAATGGGGCAGCCAGATACGTTCCTACGTGTTCATGCCCTATCAGCTCGTCAAGGATCACCGCACAAACTATGAAAATGGCAATATCGACAACGTCATGAACGGCGATCTTGACGGCTTCATAAACGCGTATCTGTCCATGAAAGCTGAAGCGTAAATTCACAGGAAAGGTTTTGTTAAATTGAAGTCCCGCGTTAGTGCGAAGGCCTGCGCCATTGCCGCTCTCGGCAGCGCGATACAGGCTTTCGGGCTGTATAATATCCACTCCATCTCCGGCGTTACGGAGGGCGGCATCCTCGGCCTGACCCTGCTGCTGCACCACTGGTTCGGCATTTCACCGGCACTCTCATCGCTGGTGCTCAACGCTGCCTGCTATATCCTCGGTGCGGCAGTTCTGGGCAGGAGCTTTGTTATCATGTCGGTGGTCGCCGGGGGCAGCTTCTCGGCGTTCTACTGGGTGTTTGAGCAGTTCCCGCCGCTCTGGCCGGGCATTGCGGATATGCCGCTCGTCGCAGCTCTCGTCGGCGCGATGTTCATCGGCGTCGGCGTCGGGCTCGGCGTGCGCATGGGCGGAGCCTCCGGCGGGGACGACGCGCTTGCGATGTCGGTCGAAAAGCTCACAGGTATCGGTATCCAGTGGGTGTACCTCGTGGAGGATCTTATCGTGCTGACCCTGTCGCTGAGCTATATCCCGCTCAGACGCATCGCCTATTCGCTTCTGACAGTCATCCTGTCAGGCCAGCTTATCGGCCTTGTGGCAAAGGAAAAGCCCGCCGAACCCGAAGCGGAATAAAAATATCAGCCCCACCGCATTGCGGCGGGGCTGAGGTTTTACCTTATGAAATTAGTCCGGTTTCCGTGCTCGATGGCGGGGAGGGAAACTCCTGAGGCCTTTCCTGCCTCGAAGCACTTGAGCATCCATGCCATGTTCCGCGCAAGGTTGCGCATCGTCTGCATACCCTCGGCGTCCTGCGTGACCTCGCCGGGAGCGGCACCGTGGGCAATGTTCCAGTAGCTCGACGATACTACCGGCATATTCGATATGCCGAAGTATTTGTTCACCGCGTCAAACGAAGCGGTCGTGCCGCCGCGCCGCGCTATCGCGACCGCCGCGCCGGGCTTGAAGGCGAGGGCTTCCGCGCTGCTGTAAAACACGCGGTCAAGGAAGGAAAGAATGCGTCCGCTCGGATGGGCGTAGTACACGGGCGTGCCGAAGATGAAGCCGTCGGCTTCCTTCGCCTTGGCGATGAACTCGTCCACGCCGTCGTCCGTGAAGACGCAGCCCTCATCCGTACACCTGTTGCAGCCGATGCAGTCGCGCACCGGGGCGGGGCCGATCTGGAAAATTTCGTAATCTATCCCCTCGGCCTTGAGCTGTCTGCCTGCCTCCTCAAGCGCGTGATAGGTGTTGCCGTTTGCCTTGCTGCTTCCGTTGAGCATCAGTACCTTCATGTCTCTTCTCTCTTTCTCTTTTGTTTTCAGACAGCGCTGGAATTATATCAAACAGCGCTGTCCGTAATTTTGTTATTGCCCAGCCTTATTACTTCTGGCTGGGGCCGGGGTTATAGTCACCGAAAATCAGATCATCTATATCCATGGTGTACCTCCTGTTTAGTCAGCATACAACCAATATATGCACCTTGCGGTAAATATATGACTGCATATCAGTCCGAAGCTTTACTATCAATTGACAAGGTCACGCACACAAGCTCCGGACGGTTGAGAAAGCGCGGGACAACGATCGAGTTTCCAAGCCCGCGCGAAACGATCATCACGGTATTATTCTCTTCATATATGCCCTTTTCATATTCCGCGCCGAGACGGCGGTGAACATCGAGCAGGCCGCCGATAAACGGCAGGCGGACTATGCCGCCGTGGGCGTGGCCGCTGAGCACGAGGTCGACCGGCAGGCCGGGAAAGCCCGTGAGCGTATCATTGCGGTGATAGAGCCAGAGGACGAAATCGTCCGGATACTCCCCGCGCAGCCTTGCGGCAAGCTCCGGCGGCGTCTCCATATCGGCGCGGCCGTTTTTATCCTCCGCACCGCAGACGATGATGCGCGAGGAGCCGCAGTACAAAGGCTCATAGGCGTTGCTCAGGAAGTGCGCGCCGTGGCTGAGCGCAAGCTCCCTCACCTTATCCACGCAGTGCGCCGCCCACTCATGGTTGCCGTTTATACAGTATATGGGCGCAATGCCCTCAATGCCGTCAAGCAGACTTTCAAAGGCGGGCAGGTCGGCGGGGTAGGTTATCATGTCTCCGAGGATGGCGATCATGTCGGGCTTCGCGTCAGACACTGCCCGGACGAGACGGGCATTATCTTCTCCGAAGCTCATGCCGTGCAGGTCGGAGAGGACGGCGATGCGGAAGCCGTCAAACTCCGGCGGTAGATCATCGAACCGCGCGCTGTATTCGGTTGTCTCAAGAGTGAAGCGGCTGTCCAGAACGATGCAGGCAGTCAGCATGACGGCCGCAGCCGCCGCGGTGAGCTTACGGTTCATTGGCACCTCCGTGATGAATCGCATTTATTTTAACACACTTTCATGTCGAAAGCAGCATTATATTATAAAACTTATTTTAATAATTTGAGAATAGTCGCAATATGGCTTGAATCGCGGGGAGACTTGCGTTATAATACCTTAGTCTGTTCAGATAGCTTGTTACAGCTTACGCATTACGCGAAAATTACGCAAAGGATGAGATGACATAAGATGAGTGCATCGACCGAGAAGAAGAACCGTCAGGCCGCCCGCGAGGCCGGTACTGACAAGAAGATGCTGGCCACGCAGGAAGAGGCCCGCAAAAAGGCGCAGAGCAAGAGACGCTGGACGCTGGGTACCATCGGCGTCGTGCTGCTGATCGCGCTTATTATTTTCCTTGACTCCGGAGTCCTGTATAAGACCACTGCCTATACCGTAGGCGACAGGAGCTATTCCGCCTCCGAGCTCAGCTACCATTACGCAACTCAGTATTACAACACCGCCAACCAGTACGGCAGCTATGCCTCGCTGCTCGGTCTCGATACCTCCACGGGCATCAGAGGTCTCGGCAAGCAGACCAGCCCCTACGGCGGCACATGGAAAGAGCAGTTCCTGACTGCGGCTGAGAACGAGCTGCTTCAGGTCAAGGCCCTGTGCGACTATGCCAAGGCAAACGGCATCGAGCTTACCGAGGATGAGATAGCCGAGGTAGACGCGAACTTTGAGAATCTTGACTCCATGGCAAAGCTTCAGGGCTACGCCAGCGCCGATAAGATGCTCGCCGCAAACTACGGTCATGGCGTGACGGTCGAGATGGCGCGCAGCGCCGCCTTGGATGCGGCTCTCGCCAACAAGGCCAGCACCGAGAAGCAGAACTCTCTGGAATACAGCTCCGCCGAGCTTGAGGCAAAGTATGCCGAGAACAAGGACTCCTGGGATAAGTTCGGCTATGTCTACTACTTCGTAGAGGCTGAGAAGACCACGACCCAGGACGCTGACGGCAACGATACCCAGACCGTCACCCCCGAAGCGCTTGACGCAGCCAAGGCCAAGGCCGACGCGATAGTCGCGGCCTACAGCAAGGCCGACGCCGAGCTTGAGGGCGAAGAGAAGCTCAACGCCGCGCTCACCGAAGCCGGGATCGACGGCACCGCTCAGTCCGCTTCCTCCGTCTCCGGCAGCAGCATCAGCGTTGCGGCCGACTGGCTCAAGGACTCCGGCCGCAAGGCCGGTGACATCACCTCCGAAGTAAACAGCGGCGAGACCGGCTATAACGTCGTCGTGTTCCTCAGCCGTGATGACAACCACTACAACACCGTTTCCGTGCGCCACATCCTCATAAAGGCCGAGGCGTCCGAGGACGGCACCTACACCGATGAAGCCAAGGCCGCAGCCAAGACGCGCGCCGAGGAGATCCTCGCCGAGTTCAACTCCGGCGATAAGACCGAGGACAGCTTCGCCGCGCTCGCGAATGAGTATTCCGAGGACGACGGCTCCAACACCAACGGCGGCCTGTATGAGGATATCGCCAAGGGTCAGATGGTTCAGGAGTTCAATGACTTCTGCTTTGCCGGACACAAGGCCGGTGACACCGGCATCGTCTACGGCGATAACGGCAGCTACGCCGGGTACCATGTGATGTACTTCGTCGGCGAGGGCGAGCAGTACAGCGACTATCTCGCCAAGAACAGCCTGCTCACCACCGATATGAACGCATGGATTGAGGAGCTCACCTCCGCTTATGAGACTTCCGTCGGCGGCGGCATCAACTTTGTAGGCAAATAAAAACATATAGGGCAAACCAAAAGGCCGCCGTTGATCGGCGGCCTTTTTTGGAGGAAAGACTATGAACGAAAGAACTCTGCGCGCGCGGATGCTTCTTGGCGAAGAGGCGATGGAAAAGCTCGCCGGGAGCCATGTGGCTGTGTTCGGGCTTGGCGGTGTCGGCTCATGGTGCGCCGAAGCGCTGGCGAGAGCGGGCGTTGGCCGCCTAACCCTTATCGATCAGGACACCGTCGGCGAGAGCAACATAAACCGTCAGCTCTGCGCCCTCGGCTCCACCGTCGGCATGGGCAAGGCAGCGGTCATGGCGCAGCGCGCGCTGGACATTAACCCGGATATAGACGTGAAGTGCATCGAGGGTCACTATGAGGCGGCGGACAGGGAGCGCTTCTTCGGCGACTATGACTATGTCGTCGATGCGATTGACCTTGTCTCCTGCAAGGTCGATCTGATAATGAGCTGCATGGAGCGCGGGATACCGATCATCTCCGCCCTCGGCACGGGGAACAAGAAGGACGCGTCGCTATTGCGGATCGCCGACATTTCCAAGACCAGCGGCTGCGCGCTTGCGCGTGTCGTGCGGCGGGAGCTGCGGCAGCGCGGCGTGACGCACCACACCGTCGTGTTCAGCCCCGAAGAGCCGATGGAGCCGGAGCAGCTGGAGGCTCCGCCCCCCGGACGGCGGAGCGTTCCCGGTTCGCTCGTATGGGTTCCGGCCTCGGCGGGACTGCTGCTGTGCCAGCACGTCGTCACGGAACTGATAAAATGAATACCTATGCCAAAGCACCGGAAAAAGTTCCTCCGGTGCTTTTGGTTTTATTCCGGCAGCATGATGAACGCCCAGCCGTCAACGTCGCACTGGCCGGGGGTGCGTTCGCCGACAGCGACGGCTGTACCGTCCGCTTTCAGCCCGACCGTATGGTCAACACTCGCGCTGACAGCAACGATATCAGTCCAATCGGAAACGTCGCACTGACTGTAAAAATTCTTGCCCACGGCGACGACAGTTCCGTCCGCCTTCAGACCAACCACATGATAGTAGCCTGCGCTTACGGCGACGATATCTGTCCAGCCGGAGCACTCGCCGCCATCGTCAAAGCCCGTGACAACGACTGTTCCATCCAATTTCAGGCCAACGGTGAAGTTATGCCCGGCGCTGACCGAGACGATGTCTGTCCAGTCCGAAACATCGCATTGACCGTATTCATCGCCGCCCACGGCAGCGACCGTGCCGTCGGCTCTCAGACAGACGGTGTGATCGTAACCGGCGCTGACGGCTGCGATATCCGACAAGCCGGAAACATCGCACTGCCCGTACCTGTTATTCCCTGCGGCAACTACGGTTCCGTCAGCCTTCAGGCCGACAATGTAGCCATCGCCGTTGCTCACGGCGGTAATGTCCGTCCAGTCAAACATGCCGTTCTGAATGTAATAATCGCCCAAGGCTATAATGGTTCCGTCCGTTTTCAGGCCGACCACGCAGCTGTCACTGGCACTGATCGCAGTGATGCCTGACCAGCTGCCGATATCGAGATACCGAGGGAAGGTAGCGCCTGCCGAATACACCGTACCGCTGGAGCTTACGGCTACCGTAAGGTTATTGGCTGCACTGATCGTAGTCTCGCTGTGCGAGGCGATCGCCGCCCGCGCGGCGGCGAGCCTGTCGGTTTGCTGCTCGGCGGCGCTGCCCGGAAGCATGATATCCGTCCATCCGGCGATCCCTGCCTCATTGGCGGAGGGATGGGGATAAGACTCGCCCACGGCAGCAACAGTCTCGTCAGATCTCAAACCGACCGTGTGATTCGTACCGGCGCTTATGGCCACGATGTCCGACCAATCAGAGACGTCGCACTGACCTGTATACGGGCCGATGTTGCCCCAATGGGTGTTGTTCTGTCCCACAGCGACGACTGTGCCGTCTGCCTTCAGGCCTACCGTGTGCATATATCCTGCACTGACTGCTACGATATCTGTCCAGCTGCCGACATCACACTGACCGTACTGGTCGTCACCCACAGCAACGACCGTACCATCCAGCCGGAGACCTACGGTGTGCTTGCCGCCCGCGCTGACAGCAATGATATCCGTCCAGTCCTGAACGCCGCGCTGATTTTTATTGTTGCTGCCGGAAGAGACGACAGTGCCGTCCGCTTTCAAGCCGACAGCGTGGTACCATCCGGCGTCCATCGCCACGATACCTGTCCACTCGGAGACGCCGCACTGTCCGTCACTGTTATTGCCGGTGGCGGCGACAGTGCCGTCCGACCTCAGCCCCAAGGCAAATTCATATCCAGCGCTTACGGCGGTGATATTTTCCCAATCGTTTACATTGCACTGGCCTTTGGAATTATTGCCGTCCGCAATGACCGTACCGTCAGCTTTCAGACCTATCGCATAATCATTGCTTGCGCTTATGGCGGATATGCCCGTCCAGCCGCCACCATAGCCGAAGGAAACGACCGTATTGTTTGTTTTTATCCCGGCTGTGCGATAATCACCTGCGCTGATCGTAGTCTCTCTGTGCCCGGCGATCGCTGCTCGCGCGGCGGCGAGTTCAGCGAGCTTTTGCTGCTTCGCGCCATTGTCCGGGAGTCTGATGCCTGTCCAGCCGTTGAAAGCGGCAACATCACCAGAAGACAGATCACCTGTGACAACGACAGTGCCGTTCACTTTCAACCCGACGGTATGCAGATATCCGGCGCTGACGGCTGCGATGTCCGTCCAGTCTGAAACATCGCTCTGGCCGAAGCTGTTGCTGCCGACAGCAACAGCAGTGCCGTCAAGACGTATGCCAACCGTGTGGTTGCCGCCCGCAGCCACTGCAATAATGTCAGTCCAGTCCGAAACATCGCACTGGTCATGCCAATTGTCTCCAACGGCAACGACAGTCCCGTTGGATCTTAACCCTACTGTGTGATAGCCGCCGGCGCTGACTGCTGTGATGTCCGCCCAGCCTGAAACGTCGCACTGGCCGTAGGCGTTATTGCCAACAGCAACGACCGTACCATCAGATTTCAAGCCTACTGTACCCGACGTACCCGCGCTGACAGCAATGATGTCCGTCCAATCCGAGACGTCGCACTGACCGTCAGCATTGTTGCCCACGGCAACGACAGTGCCGTCAAGACGTATGCCAACTGTGTGGTTGTCGCCCGCGGCTACTGCAATAATGTCTGTCCATTCTGAAACGTCACACTGACCATAGGCGTTTGAACCCACAGCAACAACTGCGCCGTCCGCTTTCAGCCCTACAGTGTGAGAACCACCGGCACTGACTGCTACGATATCCGTCCAATCAGATGTATTGCATTGGCCGTTCTTGTTGTTCCCCTCAGCAAGGACTGTACCGTCCCTTTTTAAGCCTACGGTGGACGCTCGACCCGCGCTGATCGTAGTCTCGCTGTGCGAGGCGATCACCGCCCGCGCGGCAGCAAGCTCGTCGGTTCCCTGCTCGGCAGGATCGGCGGCTTCGGTGCCTTCCGGGAGCCTGATGTTTGCCCAGTCCGAAACCTCGCACTGGCCGCTGAGGTCATTGCCCGCCGCGGCGGCGGTGCCGTCGGCCTTCAAGCCGACTATATGGCTGTGACCGGCGCTGACGGCAACGATGTCTGTCCATGCTTCCGCGTCGCGCTCGCCGTAATTATTATTTCCCGCAATGACGATAGTTCCGTCTGCTTTCAGTCCGACGGTATAATCATAGCCAGCGCCGACTGCGACGATATCCGCCCAGTCGGAGACCTCGCACTGGCTGCAATTATTGCTGCCGGCAGCCACGACCGTACCGTCCGCCTTCAGACCGACGGTGTGTCTCCAGCCTGCGCTGACGGCAACGATGTCCGTCCACGCGGAGACGCCGCATTGTCCGTCCGAGTCACTCCCGGCGGCGATGACAGTGCCGTCGGTCTTCAGACCCACCGTGTGCTGATACCCCGCGCTTATGGCGGCAATGTCCGTCCAGGCTGAGACATCGCACTGGCCGTCGCCGTTATTGCCGGCGGCAGCAACAGTGCCGTCAGACCTCAGGCCGACAGTGAAATCATACCCGGCGCTCACCGCGGTCATGTCCGCCCAGCCGGTGACATCGCACTGGCCAAGCTCATTGGCTCCGGCAGCAGTTACAGTCCCGTCCTTTTTCAGACCCGCTATGTGATCGTATCCGGTGCTTATGGCGGTTATATCCGTCCATTTGACAGCGGCAGAAAGCGCGTCGCTGTCGGCTCCGGCAACGGCGACCATTCCGTCGATCCTTACGCCGAAGGTCTGCGCGTCACCGGCGCTTATCATATCTGCGCTGTGAGCCGCGGCAGCATCCCGCGCGGCGGCAAGCTCGTCAAGGCGGAGCGTCTGCGCTTCTTCAAGCTTTTTCTGCGCCGCGGCATCCTTCGCTTTGGGCACCGCGATGCACAGCGCCAGAACGGCGAGCAGCGCTGCGGTCAAGGCAAGCGCTCTTTTTTTCGTTATCGCAGGCTTCGCCGGTTTCTCTGCCGTTTCAGCAGGCTTTGCCGGTTTTTCTGGCTTCTCTTTTTTCTTTGACTCCTTTACCGGCTTCGGCGGCTTCGGCGGTTTCGGTGGCTTTTCGGGTTTGGGCGGCCTTGGAGGCTTCACAGGCTTCGGGGGTGTCTCTTTCTTTTTAGACTCCTTGGGCGGCTTTTCCTTCTTTGGCTTTTCTGGCTTTACAACGGGAGCTTTCTTCTTGGTGCGCAGGCTTGCGGCAAGCTCGGCCATCGACTGCGTTCTGTCCGGGGCGCGCAGGGCAAGGCCGTGCAGCAACGCCCGCTCCTGCGCGGCAGTGAGCTTCGCGCCGAGCTTCGACGGCGGCACCAGCGTGTCCTCAAACATACGCTCCGTCGCGGCGGGCGGGGTCTTGCCGGTTATGAGCTTGTATATCGTCGCGCTCATGGCATAGACGTCCGTCCACGGCCCCTGCTCCCCGTGGGGGCGGTACTGCTCCTCAGGTGCGTAGCCGTGCTTGAGCATGACCGTCAGGCTCTGCTCGCCGCTGGCGTTCTGCAGACGCGCCGAGCCGAAGTCGAGCACCTTGACGCGCCCGTCGCTGAGCACCATGATATTCGACGGGCTTATGTCGCGATGGACAAGCCCTTTCTTATGCACCTTATCCAGCGCGAGCATCGCCGGTTCCAGCAGTGCAAGCGCTTCGTCCATCTCAAGTATGCCGTGCTTCTTGGCGTAGTGGGAAAGATCCTCGCCTTCGAGGTATTCCATGACGATATACGCCGTGCCGTTCTCCTCGAAATAGTCCCGCAGAGTGACGATATTTCCGTCCTCGACGAACTCCGAGAGCGTTTTGGCTTCGGTCAGGAAACGGCTTTTGCCGAGGTCAAAGGGATTGTTCTTCACGGCGTTCGTCGGGAACACAGTCAGGGACATACTGCGGTTGGCAGCGCCGCTGGGGTAATACTCCTTTATCGCGACCCTGCTGTCAAGCCGGAGGTCATAGCCGATGTATGTAATGCCGAAGCCGCCCGCGCCGAGCACCTTGCCGACAAGGTACCGGCCGTTGAGGATGCTGTTCACCGGCAGCTGATGCGGCGCGTTTTCTATATTCAGTTCGCTGCCGCAGACCGGACACTTCCCGTCCGCTGACGTGAGCTTTGCCATGCAGCTTGGGCAGAAGAACAGCTCTTCCATGGGTTTTCCTCCGAATGATGTATCTGATTTATAATACCACGCCGCATAAACAAAGGTCAATGTTCGCAGCTGTTTATTATGCGGTTTTTGCAAAAATATAGGCTCTCCCCGTCCATAGGGAGAGCCTGAGCTGTTTCATCTTAGTCTGCCTTATTCTGCATCGAGGCAAATTCCATAGCCATTTTCATGCTGTGTTCGAAGCGCTCCGCCGGGATGAGCGCGATGCCCGACTCATCGCTGAGGACGATAAGGCGCGTGCCGCCGGTAAGACCGAATTTATCCCGCGCGTCCTTGGGGATGACGATCTGCCCGCGGTCGCTCACCGTGACGGAGCCCCAGATGTTCTTGCCCTTCGGTGCGGGCGGGATAGCGCCGATGCCGTCGGCAGTCTCGGTCTTGATAAGGCTGTCGATCGTCACGCCGTAGACGGCGGCAAGCAGGCTGCACTTTTCGATGTCCGGCACGGTCGCGCCGCTCTCCCACTTGGCATAGGCCTGACGGGAGATGTTTATTTTTTCCGCGATCTCCTCCTGCGAGTAGCCGAGGATATTGCGGAGGATCACAAGGTTTTCCTTGAGCATAGCTTACCGTCCTTTACAGATCGATTTTTTCAAAGCTCCGGCAGGCGCCCTTGAACGAGAGCCACGTGATGAGCGCGTAGGCAGCGATGCCGAGAGCGAGCAGTGACAGCTGGAGCGGCAGATGATCCGTCCCGAAAGCGTTCAGCGCTTCAAGGCCGGGGAAATGATGCAGCGCCTCGCCGAGACCGACGCATATAAACGACACGACGATATATGCGATGAAGGGGCGGCTGAACTTATACGCGGTCTTAAAAAAGCCGCCGACGAAAATGGCATTGAAGAGCGCGAAGATGAGAAACGCCATGCCGAGGGCGAAGGGGTTCGCGTTCATCAGGGCGTTCGAGCGGTACACCGCGGAGCCGGAGAGAAGCGTCATCCTTATTATAACAGCAATGCCCATGACAAGCAACGAGCACAGCTCGATAAAGCAGACGAAGAGGTACTTGCCCTTTACGACATCGCGCTTGGCGAAGGGCAGCAGCGCGGAAAAGAGAATGTCGTTGGCTTCCCGCGCGCTCTGAAAGCTCTGGAATATGCCGAGCGTGACGAAGAACACGCCGCACAGGATGGGATAGCCCGGCACGAAGAACATCAGCCCGAAGGCGATGAACAGGTAAGAGAGCGCGGAGGCGCTGAGCCGAAGCTCCTTTATCATAATTTCACGCATTGTTCCCGCTCCTTTCCATGCGCAGTATGGTCTCCTCGATGGTCTCGCCGTCTTTGGAGAAGCAGCTGATGAATTCCTCCTTGGGCAGCGCCGCGACTATCTCGCCCTTGGAGATATAGACGATGTCGTCCGCGCACTTCTCGATATCTGAAATGATATGCGTCGAGAAGAACACCGCGACTCCGTGGCTCTTGAGCTCCGCGAACAGGCCGAGCAGCTCATCTCTCGAAAACGGGTCGAGTCCGCTCGTGGGCTCGTCGAGGATCAGCACCTTAGCGTTATGCGAGAGCGCGATGAGGAGATTATACTTGACGCGCATACCCTCGGACATTTCGAGCGCGGTCTTGTTCTCATCGAGCGCGAAGAGCGCGAGGTACCGGCGGTAGGCGTCCTCGTCCCATGTGTCATAGCAGCGCTTCACGACCGCGACGACGTCACGGAGCTTTTTGCGCGGGTACCAGTTGACGGCGCCGGTGGAATAGCCGATGAGCTTTTTGATCTCGTTTTCGTTTTCCGCAAGGAGCTTGCCGAAATAGAAAATCTCGCCGCTGTCCGGGTGGACAAGGTTCAGCATGGATTTTATCGTTGTGGTCTTCCCGGCGCCGTTTCTGCCGATGAAGCCGGTTATTCTGCCCGCTTCGATGCTGAAGGATGCCCTCTTCAGCGCGAAGGCGGGATAGGTCTTGTTGAGGTTACGTACCTCTGCGACGCTCATATTGTTTCCCTCCCATGAGTTTTATTTGTATGAATTATGCAACCAAACGCGTCGGTTTTCAATCAACCGCAGATAACAGATTTTGCAGAGTTTTGTTATGTTTGGTTGCAGGAGGGTGATGCGGCACACCGCGGACGGTACGCAAGGAGTTCTTGATAGGTCTTTTCGCAGCAACCGACTGCCGGTTGCTCCGCAGGGTGACTTTCTCGACGTGGAGAAAGTCACCAAAGACACGCACAGGGAGAGGGTGTTCTGACTCCCCCTCTCCCTGTGAACCCTCACCCACAACAGCCAAAGTGGGATTGCGATCCCCCTTTGGAAACCCCTGAGGATGGTGCAATGTTTGCCATTGCCGATAGACTTTCTTGCGAAAATTGACTTAGCACAAAAAACGACGCTGGTTTGTTGACTCTTTGCCATCCCTTGGAGGGAATCAAAGGGGAACCGCGCACGGTTCCTCTTTGGCGGTTCAAGGGTGGGGTTTCAAAAGGGGCGGGGAAAACGCAATCCCCGCCCCTTTTGTGACTCTTTGCATACTTTCTGTTCACACAGAAAGTATGCCCACGGAGTGACCTGCAGTGAAACACTGCTCACGGCTCAAATCCGGTCAAGGCCGCGGAAGAACTCGTCGTATGCGCAGCCGTAGATTTTCTTCAGTTCAATAATAACGCTTGCACGAATATTCAGCTCGCCGGATTCATACTTGGCATAGGTGCTGCGCCCGATATCGCAGCCGCGGCGCTGAAGCTCGGCGCACAGTTTTTCCTGAGATATGCCGTATTCATCGCGCAGACGGCGGAGATTATCACCCATACAGCGGTCGCGTCGTATTTTCTGCTCCATAATAGCTCCTACAATTTATTTGATCTCCTGCTCAAGACTGTCAAACTCAGGCGTTGAAAAGAACTCGCCGAGAGTGATGTCCAGCCCGTCGCATATCATCTTGATAGTGAGCAGCTTTGGATTCTGGCTCTTGCCATAAAGAATATTTTTGATGCTCGACGGCGGCAGCGCGCAGATAGTAGCAAGCCGGTTTATGCTTATATCGCGCTCATCGCACAGCTGCATTATTCTGAATTTTACCGCGGTGACAGTATCCATATAGCCTGACCTCCACACTGTTTTTGTACTCAAAATGATAACCAAAAGCAGTGGACAACATAGGCTATGCGTGCTACTATATAGGCTATACATAGACCGCTGGGAGATCAAAGATATGGCAAATTACAGAAAGATGTACGCGGTGCTCTGCGCTGCGATAGATGAAGTCATCGACCCGTTGGAAAAAATTCCGCTTGCAGCGCCTCAGGCAAGGAAGCTGCATGAGGCAATGAGAGAAGCCGAGGACATCTATATAAAGACTACAGCGTACTTTGAAGAGACTGAGGATGCGAAGATCGTGCGCATGAAAACAGACCTGCCGCTGTAAAGAAAAAAAGCTTGACAGAGCATGGGAACGGTAGTATAATCCGTTAAGTCAAAAAGCTTGACAGGGGGGCTTTGCGTGGAAAACAGCAGATTTACAAGAAGTATGCTGCTGGATTTTTACGGGGAGCTTCTGACAGACAAGCAGAGGGAATGCTTCGACCTGCACTACAACGAGGATCTTTCGCTCGCGGAGATTGCCGAACAGCTCGGCGTTTCGCGGCAGGGTGTGTGGGATAACATCAGGCGCGCCGAGACCGCGATGGAGGATATCGAAGCAAAGACCGGACTGCTGCGCCGCTTTGAGGAGAACCGCCGCGAGCTTGAGAGCCTGCTGACAAGGCTCGAAGCGCTGACGGGGATGACTCAGGGCGAGGCGCAGGGCGCGGCAAGAGCCGCGGCGGAAGAAGTCAGAGCGATCATTGCGAGAGGGTAAAACATGGCGTTTGAAAGCTTATCCGAAAAACTGAATGCGGCTTTCAAAAAGCTGCGCGGCAAAGGCCGCCTGTCCCCCGCCGATGTGAAGGACGCGATGCGCGAGGTGCGCATGGCGCTGCTGGAGGCGGACGTCAGCTACAAGGTCGTCAAGGACTTTGTAAAGAACGTCACGGAGAAGGCCACGGGCGCAGATGTGCTCGAAGCGCTCTCCCCGGCGCAGATGATCGTCAAGATCGTCAACCAGGAGCTGTGCGAGCTGATGGGCGGACAGAACCAGAAGCTCAACATCTCCTCGAAGCTGCCGAGCGTCGTGATGCTCGTCGGCCTGCAGGGCGCGGGCAAGACCACGAACGGCGCAAAGCTCGCAGGCTACATGAAGAAGCAGGGCAAGCGCCCGCTGCTTGCCGCCTGCGACATTTACCGTCCCGCCGCGATAAAGCAGCTGGAGACGGTCGGCGCACAGCTTGACGTTCCGGTGTTCCAGATGGGGCAGACAAACCCCGTGGATATAGCCAAGGCAGCCATAGAGCACGCAAAGAAGCACGGAAACGACATCGTCTTTCTCGACACGGCAGGCCGCCTGCACATTGATGAAGAGCTCATGGATGAGCTCAAGAATATCAAGGCGGCAGTCGAACCGGCAGAAATTCTGCTGGTGGTGGACGCGATGACCGGTCAGGACGCGGTGAACGCCGCGAACGCCTTTGACGAGGCGCTCGGTATCACGGGCGTCATGCTCTCAAAGCTTGACGGCGACGCAAGAGGCGGCGCGGCGCTCTCGATCAGAGCGGCGACGGGCAAGCCCATAAAGTTCATCGGCACAGGCGAAAAGCTCGACATGATAGAGCCCTTCCACCCCGACCGCATGGCCTCGCGCATACTCGGCATGGGCGATATGCTCACGCTCATAGAAAAGGCGGAGCAGAGCTTCGACCAGAAAAAGGCGCTTGAAGCCGCGGAGCGGCTCAAGAGCAACCGCTTCACCCTGAGCGACTACCTTGACCAGATGGCGCAGCTCAAGAACATGGGCGACCTTGAGAGCATCATGGGGATGATCCCCGGCATGGATTCAAAGGCGCTCAAGGGCGCGAAGATCGACGAGAAGGCAATGGCAAGGCAGGAGGCGATAATCCTGTCGATGACGCAGGCCGAGCGCAACAATCCCTCGATCCTCAATTCGAGCCGTAAAAAGCGCATCGCCGCGGGCTCCGGTACCTCGGTGGTCGACGTCAACCGCTTGCTCAAGCAGTTTGAGGCTGTGCAGCAGCTCACAAAGCAGTTCTCCGGCAAGAACATGAAAAAGCTCCAGAAGAAAATGGGGCGCATGGGCGGCCTCGGAGGAATGGGCGGAGGCTTCCCCGGTCTCGGTTTCTGAAAAACGGGGAGCACAAATTTGCTTACAGACGCGAAAGCGCTTGTAATATAGAAACGAAAATACATGGAGGTGAATATACATGGTTAAAATCAGACTTCGCAGAATGGGCGCTAAGAAGGCTCCTTACTACCGCATAGTCGTTGCTGATTCCCGCTGCCCGCGTGACGGCCGCTTCATCGAAGAGCTCGGCACCTACGACCCGATGGCAGAGAGCGATAAGCTCACGGTCAACATGGAGCGTGCAAAGTACTGGATCGCAAACGGCGCACAGCCCACTGATACCGTCCGCGGTCTTCTCAAGAAGATTGAGGCCTGAAAAGGAGTTCCCGGCACATGAAAGAGCTTTTGACCTATATTGTGCAGAGCCTGGTCGATAATCCCGATCAGGTATCTGTGACCGAGCGCAAAGCCGACGGTGAGACGGTCTACGAGGTTCGCGTAGCCGACGGCGATATGGGCAAGGTTATCGGCCGGCAGGGCAGGATCGTCAAACAGATCCGCATCCTTATGCGGGCCGTCGCCCAGAGAAAGGGCAAAAAAGT
>CAKTPR010000010.1 GCA_934591725.1 uncultured Oscillospiraceae bacterium | reverse complement strand
TCACGCGTCGAGCGCGCGATACGCCATGCCATAGAGGTCGCATGGGACCGCGGCGATATCGAAACTCTCCAGAAGTTTTTCGGCTACACGGTTTCCAATATAAAGGGCAAGCCCACAAATTCGGAGTTCATCGCAATGATCGCCGACAATCTCAGCCTCCGGCGAAAGCACGCGATAAAATAATAAATTAAAAACAGGCACGCTGCATATGTTTTGCGGCGTGCCGTTTTTGTTTGGGAGCCGTCAGGCAGGGCTTTGGAAACTCACCGGACAACGCGGCCGGAACCGTCGCCGCCCATCAGATTCATGACCTCATCAACCGAGGAAAGGTTGAAATCAAACTCCATTGTCTGCTTGAGACAGGAGGCAGCCACCGCATATTCCAGCGCCTGCTGATCCGGCATATCCTTCATGAGCGCATATATCAGACCGGAGGCAAAAGAATCTCCGCCGCCGACACGATCAACGATGTTGATCGTGTATTTTTTTGAGAGATGCGGCTGACCACCGCTGTAAAGCAAGCCAGACCAGTTGTTCACGGAAGCAGATATGGACTCTCTGAGAGTTATTGCGACCTTTTCAAAACCAAAGGTGTCCGTAAGCTTGCGTGCAAGCTCCGTATAGCCGTCAACGCTCAGCTTGCCGGCATAGATATCGGTGTCTCTGGCGCTGATGCCGAGAACCTTTTCGCTGTCTTCCTCATTGGCTATAAGCACATCGACATACTGCATCAGCGGACGCATCACGCTCTGTGCCGCTTCCGGAGTCCAGAGGTATTTTCTGTAATTGAGATCGCAGCTCACTTTTACACCGAGACGGTGCGCCGCTTCGCAGGCCTCGCGGCACATCTGCGCGGTGGACTCGCTGAGGCCGGCGGTGATGCCGGTGAAATGAAACCAACCGGCGTCCCTCAGGATATCTTCCCAGTCGAACTCCGAGGGATCGGCCTGAGCAATTGCGGAATAGCGGCGGTCGTAAATTATCTTTGAGGGACGCTGGGAGGCGCCGCGCTCCAGATAATACACGCCGATGCGGTCGCCGCCCCATCTTATCTGAGAGGTATCGACGCTGTACATGGCAAGCTTTCTCATAGCGCAGCGGCCGATGTCATTATCCGGCAGCTTTGTTACCAGAGAGGACTCAATACCCATATACGAAAGCGCGATGGCCATGTTGCCCTCTGCGCCGGTGTAGTTGACAGTGAAGCTGTCTGCCTGAGGAAAGCGCAGATATCCTGCCGGTGCAAGACGGACAAGGAGCTCTCCGAACCCAACGAATTTCTGCTTCATATCAATTCTCCCCGGCTATTCTGACAAAGGCGGCTGCTCTCTGCCGAATGGTGTCGAAGTCTCCGGCGGCGATGAGCTTCTTGTCGGAGAGACGTCCGCTTACGCCGGCGCCCACAAAGCCCAGCGAAAGATAGTCTGCAAAATTTTCTTCGGTGACGCCGCCGGTCGCCATCAGCCTGACATGGGTAATGGGGGCGAGAATGTCCTTTATGTACTTGAAGCCCAGAGTGGTGGCAGGGAAAAGCTTAACGATATCAGCGCCGAGATCATGAGCCGACAGTATTTCTGTGGGCGTCATGGCGCCCGGAATGGATACCAGGCCAAGCTCCTTTGTGCGGCCGATAACATATGGATTTACATTGGGAGATATGATGTATTTTGCGCCGGCGTCCGCTGCGGCATCTACCTGCTTTGCGGAAAGAACGGTGCCTGCGCCGAAGCACATCCGGTCTCCGAACTCGGCGCACAGCATGCTGATGGCCTCGGTCGTTTTTTCAATGCAGCAGGGATCCTGCTGATCAAAGGTACACTCGATCATCTTTACACCGCCGTCGCACAGTGCGTGTGCAAGCTTGAGCAGATCGTCTCCGTAAACACGGCGGACGATGGAAACAACTTTGTTCTCTAAAACGAAATCAAGAGTAGACATGCAAACTTCTCCTTTTATTTCAATTCTGACAGCCATTTGCGCATACGTTCAACACAGATGGGCATACCCTCTGTGGATATGGGCAGATCCTGCTTGCCCCAGCGGCGCTCGTATTCCAACGAGAGCCAGCCGTCATATCCGCTGTCTTTAAGATACTGGAGAATGGCGGGCCAGTCAAGTATCCCGTCTCCCGGAATCCGGCTGAAAACAGTGCGGATATCTTCGGAAATGTGGGAGACGCTGTCCGAACGGAATGGCTTGGGGCTTCCGCCGCGGTAGACAAGATCCTTCACATGCACGTAGTTGATATGGCCGATCTGGGTACTTATTGCCTCTTTATATTCCTCGGCGGGAAGAAACGCAAGATTTGCCTGATCGTAGAGAATGCCGACCGCAGGGTGATCAATGGCCTTGATAACGCGCATGGTCTTTGCGACAGTCGTGGCCATGGTACCGAAGTGGTTCTCGACGGAGAGCACGATACCCGCGCTTTGGGCATAGTCGCCGCAGGCACGAAGGGTCTTTACGAGCTGGGCAAGCTTTCTGCCGTCTGGGTCTGTTTCGTCGTCTTTGAAGGCACCACCGTATATTCTGATGCTCGCGGCGCCGAGAATGGCAGATATGTCAATTACACGCATGAGACCGTCCTGCTCTCTTTGACGCACGGCTTCATCAAGGCTGTTGTATAGATTGAGATAAGGCGTCGTTGCCGCTATGGGCAGGGCGAGATCGTCCGCAAGTCTGCGCACTTCCTTTACCTGTGCATCGCTGGCTTCGAGCGGTATGCCGCTGATGAAGTCTGACTGAATAATGACCTCGGCGCCGTCAAGTTTTAATTCCGAGAAAAATTTCAATGCTTCCGGAACGGTGAATTCCGGAGTAGCCATAGTGTGACCTGCAAGTTTCATTTTATCTGTGACTCCAATCCTGAGAAAGGTCAGGTAATCCGGCTGAGTTAAGGATCCTGTTCATAAGCTCATGAGTTTTGAAAGCGTCTTCGGCTGAGGTAAGGGGCTTGCTGCGCGTGCGCACACAGTCGATAAAGTGCTGGTCGCAGCCCAGAAAGCCAATGCACTCGACGTAATTGGCCCAGCCCTTGTGCAGCGGCGTGGAGTTATAGACCTCCTCATGATCGGGCTTGACGACAGTCAGGCGGTCAGGGCTCTCCATGATAACGGTGCGGTTGCCGCCGAACATTTCTATCCGTTCATACCACTGTCCGGCCTCGCGGCTGGCATTGAGCATACCGACAGCGCCGCTGTCAAAGGTGAGCTGAGCGGCACACATATCCTCAAAGAATATGTCGCTGCCCCAGCGGGCTTCCGCCTTGACAGATACGCACTCACCGAGGACGTAGCGCATCATGTCTACCATATGTATGGCGTTTTCAAGAGTGGCGCGGTATTCTTTGAACTCACGGGACTTGCTGCATACCATCAGATGCGGGGTCCTGCCTTCCATCGCGGCGATCCCCTGACGATTGATAGGAGAAAAGCGTCTGTTAAAGGCAACCATGACTATCTGCCCGGATCTCGCCGATACATCGGCCAAATATTCGCACTCCTTCATAGTGGTCGCAAGAGGCTTTTCGACCAGCACGTCGAGCTTGGCATCGAGCAGAGGGAGCAGATACTCCCGCCTGACCGTCTTCTGGGTGAGAAGAACGGCGGCGTCCAGATCCTGCCTGAGGAATTCATCCAGATCATGCGCTACGTTAGGAATGCCGAAGCGGATCGCGGACTGCGCCGCCTTGTTATAGTCGCGGGCAAGAAGGCTTGCGATCTCGACACCGTCGATGGCTGAAAACGCGGGAAAATGCGCGGCGTGGGCAATGGAACCGTTGCCGATTATTCCGATCCTTACTTTCTTTTCGCTCATTTTATATATCCTCCCATCTATATTCTTTGACACCTTTGCGCAGCAGCTCGGAAATTTCGACGCTTTGATGCCCCGTACATATAGGGAACGGAGAAGCGTTTCCTTCCTTGAGCGCTATGAGTATATTCTTGTCCTCATCATAAAAGCCGTTGAGGACAAAGCCGTCACGGCAGCCGGAATACTCCTCGCCGTTGATATCCGCGAGCTTCTCCTGTGCACCGGCAGCGACGAGCCTGCCAGGACAGTCAAAGCCCTCTGTGTATTCCGTGCCGCTCCATACGGGGAGGTCGCAATACAGCTGGTACCCCTGAGCATATACAGCGATACGCTCGGTAACTGCTCCGGCATCCGGAACAAAACGCATATCGAAATGAACGCCGTTGGCAAAATATCCGCTTGCGTAATAATTTGTATTGCCGCGCTGAGGTGAGCTCTGATAATCGCAATGTACAGTCTTATAACCAGAACCGACAAGGAAGGACAGACAGTCGATGCCGTGGATAGCGGTGGTGGTAAAATCTTCTCCGGTTCTTTTATAGCGGCACATTTCCAGACTTACGGCATCTATCTGCCTGCCGTCCAAAAGCTTTTTTGCCTCGAGCAGCAGCGGCATGGAGCGCCGGTTGAAGGTCACCGCGTTGAACACGCCGGTTCTTTTGGCTGCTTCAACGATCCTGTCATTTTCCTCGGCGGAAACACCGGGCGGCTTTTCCATGATGACGGGATAGCCGCGCTCCATCACGTCTATGGCGCAGTCCGCCGCGAGCCTGACAGGCATCAGGACAAAGACCGCGTCAGGCTTCTGCTCCGACAGCATCCGCGTATAGTCAGAGTATGCCCTTTCAAAGCCGAAGCGCTGACGGAACAGTTCAGCCTTTTCGATATGTCTGGCACAGCAGCCTGCAAGTTTGCAAATACCATCACCGGCAAGACGAGACAGCGCCGGGCCATGTGCTGCAAAGGCGATGTCGCCGCAGCCAATCACACAAGTTCTGATAATAATCGCCCCCCAATTCATGATGTAATCGTTTTCAAGATGCTGCGATTATAACACCGCTTTTTTTGACCGTCAATAGCGGAATGGATGTATCACCAAGAAAATTTCAGGCCAGAAGGGAACGGATATACCGGAGAGATGCGGCGGCATCCTCCATGCGGCCGTGTATGGCCTCGATCCCGAGCTGACCGCAGCTCAGCTTCCTGACCTCTCTCAGATAAGGCATATAGTCAAAGCCGTCATCAGCCGCCGGGAAAAGACGGCGGGTACCGAGAGGATAATCGATATGGCAATGTATAATATCACTGCCGTGATCGGTTATATTTTCTATCGGATCCCCGGCAGCGCACATGTGCCGCAGATCGCACATTATTTTCAGCGCCGGGTGATCCTTGCTGTCCAGAACGGCAGCGGCCTCGGCAAGAGTCTGGATATAATTGCTGTTGGCCGACCCCAGCGGCTCCAGAGCCAGCTTCATACCGTGGCGGAGGCATATGTCCGAG
Organism: uncultured Oscillospiraceae bacterium; assembly: GCA_934591725.1. Classification (GTDB taxonomy): domain Bacteria; phylum Bacillota; class Clostridia; order Oscillospirales; family Oscillospiraceae; genus Limivicinus. Next base: position 28,544 of record CAKTPR010000010.1, on the reverse strand, counting down.
ACGTCATAGATAAAGGAATTGACTCTTTCCCGCTGACTTTCAAGACTGTCGGATCTTCCCGGCTTGAGACTGCGCCCCTTCCCGCAGCCAAAGGTCCACATTGAGGCGCCAAGCTGCGTGCAGCGTTCGGCTCCTTCGGACAGGAAATTCAGCCACCTGCGTCTGTCGAAGCCGGGAAGTGTAAGGTCGAGCTCCATGGGCAATATCCATGATACGGAATACACGGACAGGTCAGATGCCTTGAGCCTGTCCGCCGCCGCGCGGAGCTGTTCCTGCGTCAGCGCACATATCTCCTGAAGGTCAAGCTCGATACTGTCAAAGCCGGCAGCTCCTACTGCCTCGATATCGCCGATATGGCCGAAACACCCAATGTTGATCATAGCTCACCGCTCCTTGCCGCTACCATGATTAGTAATCGTTTCCAATATTAACAGACAAAATGTAATAAAACAATTGTGCTGATTCCACAAGATTAAGTTAACAGAAACGTGTAAAAGCGCTAATTGACAGCAACCACAAACGATGTTATCATGAAAACGATTACAGGACATGCTCTTCCGCGTGCCGCTGTGAGTGTGCGGCATGAACGCCGCGAACAGCGGAGAATGAAGAATGTCTGAGCTGGCGGACGCCAAGAGGATAAATGAGATGCGAGTAAAACTGCTGAAAAAAGAATTGATAATGCCGATGGATCAAAGCTTCTTTCGGGCTTGTCACTGTTCGACTTTTGTTATCGCGGACAACGGGGATTATCTTGTCACATTCTTTGCCGGAGAGAGAGAAGGAACTGCTGACAATGCCATCTGGATGAGCCGCTGCGTCGGAGGGAAAAAATGGGTCGAGCCGGTCATTATTCAGCATGACGGCACTCCCCATTGGAACCCTGTCATTTTCAAGAACGGTCATCGCCTGTTTGTGTATTTCAAGCTTGGCCCCGGCGTACATGATTGGATATCCTACTATATCTATTCCGACGACAACGGCTATACATGGTCTGAACGCAGGCTGCTGTGCCCGGAGGATCCCTATTCCAGAGGTCCGGTGAGAAACAAGATCATCCGCGGCAGGGACGGAGCGCTGCTCTGCCCGGCGTCCGTTGAGACAGATACGGAGTTCAACTGCTTCGTTGAGCGCTCGACAGATAACGGCGCGACGTGGACAAAGTGCCCGATACCCATAGTGCACCATGAACTGAGCCCGATAGACAGGGACAACGTATGGGAAGGCCTGCTGTCCAAAGAGCTGTGGGAGAATGATCTTGAAAAAATCGAGCGCTGGGACGGAGTCATCCAGCCGTCGCTCTGGCTCGGCGACGGCAGCAATGTCCACGCCTTTATGAGGAGCACAAGAGGCTTCATCTACCGCAGCGACAGCACTGACGGCGGCGTCACCTGGTGTGAGGCGTATCCGACCGCACTGCCGAACAACAACTCCGGCCTTGATGTAGACAGGATGGATGACGGCACTCTTGTGCTGGTGTCCAACCCGATAAGCGGAAACTGGGCGCGGCGTACCCCGATATCGATATCCTTCTCGACGGACAATGGGGAAAGCTTTTCCGAGCCGCTCCCGCTGGAAACTATCGAAGGTGAGCTTTCTTACCCGTCCGTAAATGCCTGCGGTAAGCTGATTCGTATCACGTTCACAGTAAAGAGGCGCAGCTTCATGTACTGTGAGTGTGTTATAGAATAAAAACGGCAAAAGCGCAAAAAAACAATAGGAGGAACAAATGAGAAAAATAGTCAAGCTTCTTTCCCTGTGCCTGGCTCTTGCTGTTATGCTGAGCCTCGCCGCCTGCGGCGGTACTGCCGCGACCGCTCCCGCCGCCGCCACCACCGATGCCGCTGAGGCTCCTGCCGAGGCACCGCTGGACTTCCCCAAGTCTGCCATCAACATCATTATCCCCAAGGGCGCCGGCGGCCCGACCGATTCCATGAGCCGCGTTCTTCTTCAGTATGCTGAGAAGGCCGACGGAAATGTGAGCTTCACCACCGAGAACGTCACCGGTGCAAACGGTGTTACCGGAATGACCAAGGGTGCGCTCGCAAAGGCTGACGGCTATACGGTCACTGCCGTTGTTGTCGAGCTCGGCATTATGCAGAACATCCCGTCTTACAACTGCGCCGTTTCCACGGATGATTTCCGTATGATCAGCATCTTCTCCGGCAACCCCGTTATGATCTGCACCCGTGCCGGTGAGTATGCGGACATCTATGACTTCATTGACAAGCTCAATGCCGATACCAAGGTCGGCAACTCCGGCATTTACGGCATCAGCGATCTGGCATTCAAGTCTGCTGCCGAGGGCTGGAACAAGGAATTTACTTCCGTTCCCTATTCCGACGGTGACTCCGCCGCTATCGCCGCGCTTGTTGCGGATAACGCTGAGATCGACGCTATCTGCTGCTGCCCCTCCAGCGCGCTGACCGGACAGATCGAGGCAGGCGAGATCGAAGTCCTCTGCATTCTGGGCGACGCGAAGGTCTCCTCCGCCCCTGATGCACCGGCAGTCTCCGCACTCAAGGACGGCTACGCACTTGACATGAACATTGCTGCATGGTGCGGCTTTGCAGTCCCCGAAGATACCCCCGATGCAGTCTACAACTATCTGGTAGACATCTTCACCACAGCCACCACTGACGAGGGCTTCCAGCAGAACCTGATCGACATGGGTACCGTCCCCGTGGCCATCAACGGTGCGGATGCGCAGCAGTACATGCTCGACGATGCGGCTCGCTACGCCGAGCAGCTCAAGGACGCTCAGTAATAGACGCCGCCTTTACCGACGAGACCTCACAATTAAAACCCGGTGCCCTGACCGGCGCCGGGTTTTTCTGATAATATGGAGGAAACCATGAAAAAAGCGAACTATATAATCAGCCTGCTGACCTGCGCTATCGGCGCAGTTTTTCTCATAGTAGGCGCCGGTCTGAACCATGCAACGCTTGACGGAATAAGTACGGCCGCCTCATGGCCGAACATCCTCTCCTGGATCCTGGTCGGGCTGGGGGTCCTGCTTGCCCTGTACAACACTTTCAGCAAGAATATTCCGGAATCGAAGATAGACTTCAAAAGCTATGAATTCCATAACGTCCTTATCGTGATCGGTATTCTGGTAATATACGTCATTGGTTACTACTATCTCGGCTGCATCATAACGAACGCGATCTTTCTCCCGCTGTTCATGCTTTATCTCGGCGAGCGCAGATGGACGGTGCTTCTGACATACGATGCGGCTTCCCTGCTCATCATCTGGTTTCTGTTTGAAAAAATTCTCAAATCCCCCCTTGCCAAGGCAATATGGGCTTAAGGAGGAGAAATCATGCAAGAAATACTTTCTGCTCTCTCTGAGGTATACACTTTTGAGGGAATACTTACGCTGGCTGCCGGAGTTGTGGCCGGTATCATTATCGGCGCGCTGCCCGGACTGTCTGTCAACATGGCAATTTCTCTGCTGTTCCCATTCGCGTATGCGATAGACGGGATCGCAGGTATAAATATGCTCCTCGGCGTGTACTGCGGAGCTGTATACGGCGGGTCGATCTCCGCAATACTCCTCCATACGCCGGGAACGCCCGGCTCGGTCGCAACTATGATAGACGGCTATCCCATGACCCTTAAGGGCGAACCGGGGAGAGCGCTCGGAATATCGACATTTTCTTCTACCTTCGGAGGAATATTCAGCACGATCTGCCTTGTCTTCTTCGCCCCGCTGCTGGCAAAGCTGGCGCTTAAATTCACGTCTCTGGAGTACTGCGCCTTCGCGCTTTTCGGGATAAGCATCATCTCCTCGGTGTCTACCGGTTCCGTCATCAAGGGACTCATCGGGGGCGTGATCGGTCTGCTGCTGGCCTGCATCGGTGTTGACCCCATATCCGGTATGCTCAGGTATACCTTCAATTCCACCTATCTCATGGGCGGAATATCTTTCCTGCCGCTGCTGATCGGCCTGCTGGCATTTTCTCAGGTGCTGGTCAATATTGAGGATACTTTCAGAAAGAAAAGGGAAGGCACCCATGATCACATGAATTTTGATCCGAATAAGAAAATGCGGACCTTCCCGACATGGAGCGATATAAAGCGCATTTTCCCGACTCTGCTCGGGTGCAGTGTTCTCGGCACATTTATCGGCTGTGTTCCCGGCACGGGCGGCGATATTGCCTGCTTCATGGCGTATACCGGGGCAAAGAAATTCAACCGCAAGCATCACGACGAATTCGGCAAGGGCGCGCCGGAAGGCATTGCAGCGCCTGAGTCTGCGAACAATGCCGTCTGCGGCGGTGCAATGATACCGATGCTGTCTCTGGGTATCCCCGGCGACGGCGCTACGGCCATACTGCTGGGAGCACTCATGGTAAAGAGCGTCACTCCGGGACCGCTGCTGTTTACCGCAAACGCAAGGCAGGTATATCAGATATTCGGCGGAATGGGAATGGCAAATGTGCTGCTGTTTATTCTTGGATTCCTCCTTCTGCGCGTGTTCATCAAGGTAGTCCTGGTAAAGAACGAGCATCTTTTGCCCATGATAGTCGCGCTCTGCGTTATCGGCACATATTCCTACGGCCACAATTACACCGACATCATCGTAATGCTGATCAGCGGAATAATCGGCTATTTCGCCATCAAGCACGATTTTACCATGTCCTCGGTGATCATCGGTTTCATTCTCGGAACCATGACCGAATCCAACTTCAGAAGATATATCATGCTCAATAACGGCAACTTCTCCGCAATTTTTGAGCGTCCCATTGCGGTAGCATTTTTTGCCGCCTCCATTATTACCATGCTCAGCCCAGTCATCGTAAGCATCAGAAACAGCCTTAAGGCGAGGAAGGCTGCCAAGGAAGGATAAGATCTATGAAAGAACTGTCTTGTGACGTACTGGTCATCGGGGCTGGGGAGACCGGCATCCGCGCCGCGGTCGAGGCAAAACGCTGCGGAGCGGAAAAAGTCATTCTCGCAAATAAAGGCGCACTGGGCACAACAGGCGTGATGTTCTCCGAGCTGACCTATGGCTGGGATATGCAGGCAGCTACCGGAGAGAACGACCCCACAGACTCTAAGGACATTCATTTGTCCGATATACTAAACGCGGCGCAGGGTACCGCCAGCGCAGAGCTGGCATCGATCGTTGTCAATGAGAGCTCGGACAGACTGGCTGATCTGCAGGATCTGTTCGGACTTGAGCTGGCCACGTGGGAGGGCAGTTCAAAACCCCGGCAGGTGTACGGATGCTTTTCAACGAAGAACCGCGCGTATCAGTTTGTTGATCCCCGCAGGATAAAAGCTTCAATGGCAGACAGCGTGAAGCGCTATGGCATCACTCTGCTGGAAAACACGCTCATAGCTTCGCTGGTCGTCCATGAAGGGCGCTGCATAGGCGCGGTTGGAGTCGATCGTGGAAATGAGCTGTACCTGATCTCTGCCGGTGCGACTGTTTTGTCTGCCGGCGGTGCGACCGGAATATTCAAACACAGCTTTGCCTCACCCGGAATGTACGGTGACGGCTATGCGCTTGGACTTCGGGCGGGCTGCCGTCTGGCCAACATGGAGTTTATGCAGTTTGGTCTGGGCGTTCTGGAGCCGCGCTACCGGGCGCTGTTCCTTGACCGGCTCATGTATCTCGAACCCAGAATAGGCTTCACTATGGATCATGCTTTTCCGCGTCCTCTTAAAGAGCTGCTTGCCGAGCACTCAAAGCATTTCCCGTTCTCCTGCATTGACGACAGCTTTAATGTGGATGTGGCCATATTCAAGGAGACTCTTGCCAACGGCGGCGAAGGTGTGCCTGTGGATATTTCACATATCCCGACAGAGGAGCTGGAGAAGATCCCTGTTTACAGGCTTTGGAGGGGTTGGTTCGGCCCCGACCTGGATCCGCATGAAAACACGCTCCGCGTCACCACTTTTGCCCACGCCTGCAACGGCGGCATTATGATCAATGCCGATGCCGCGACCGACGTTCCCGGCCTTTATGCCGCGGGTGAGATGGCTTCCGGGCCTCATGGAGCAAACCGCCTCGGCGGGAATATGCACGCCGTGTGTCAGGTGTTCGGGGCACGAGCCGGCAGGAAGGCCGGCAGCTATGCTGCTGCAGCCGGGAGCCGGACAGATATAAAGCCCTTCTGCACTCTGCCGTCAGGTAAAAGCCGGGGGCATGAATTTTACGCCGGTATAAAGCAAGAGCTTGGCAATCTTCTTTGGGAAAATGTAAATGTCCTCAGGAACGAGGCCGGTCTTACAAAAACGCTTTCCAGAGCAAAGGAGCTCTGCGTCCGTCTGAGTGAGATAGATCCTTCACCTGAGGAGTATTGGGATCACAGTGAGGCGTCCAGCGCGGCGCTTACCGCGTGGGCGATAGCCGGGGCGGCGCTTAGCCGGACGGAAAGCAGAGGCAGTCATTATCGGGAGGATCATCCTGCGACGGACCCCAAGCCTTACGTGGTCAAAATAAAGCTGAACGGAAAAGAACTGGATTTCGTTAATACTGAGCGTTACGATGATTGAGAGGGAATACGGAATGAATGCTTTTAAAGAAAAGCTGAGATCAGGGAAAAAACTTGTCGGATTTGAGATCGATCTTTCTGAACCGTGCATAGCGGAAATGGTGGGGCAGCTCGGATACGATTATCTTTGGATCGACACAGAGCATGAAGCCATGGATTACGAGACGGTTCTGCTCCAGATAATTGCTGCGCGTGCCGCGGGAACCGCTTCGCTGGTAAGAGTCCCGTGGAACGAACCGTACCTTGCAAAGAGGGTTCTTGAGATGGGGCCTGACGGTATTATTTTCCCCGAGGTGAATTCTGCGGAGGAGCTTAAGAAAGCAATGGACGCGTGCCTGTATCCTCCTTACGGCAAAAGAGGCTTTGGCCCCAGGCGCGCCTGCCGCTATGGATTGCTGGAGGACAGTGAATATATCCTCGGCGCAAACGATTCCTTCTGCCGCTTTGCACAGATAGAGTCCATAGAGGCTGTAAACGATCTTGATGAGATGCTCAAGGTCCCATTCGTAGACGGATTTATTTTGGGACCCTGTGATCTCTCCGGCTCGATCGGCCATCTGTGCGATCTCCGGCACCCGGATAATCTCAGACTGGTGGACACGGTCATCGAAAAATGCACAAAGGCCAATATGCCGGTCGGAATAGCGGTCGGCGGCAACACCGAGGAGAATATACGCTTCTGGTGCAGCAGAGGAGTGCAGTTCATTTCTGCCGGCAGCGATATCGTTGCGATCATGTCTGCCGCAAGAGAGCAGTATAAGGTGATGCGAAGAGTATTTGAAACACTGTGACCCGGCAAGAGATGTTTGACAAGATACGTTTTATCTACTATATTATTACTGGGGAATAATTCCACAGTAATTTTTGGAGAAGTGAACGAGAATGATGAAGATCGTAGATATAGCAAGGATGGCTGAGACCTCTGTTGCAACCGTATCGAGAGTAATCAATAACGATCCGCATGTCAGACCCGAAACGAGAAAAAAAGTTCAGCAGATCATCGACGACACAAAGTTCGTACCCAACTCGGCCGGGAAGAATCTTCGTCAGAGCAAGAGCAAAAAAATTCTTGCCGTACTTCCGACTATTACAAATCCGGTTTATTCTCTTTTGATAAAAGGTCTGTCAGACCGGGCAAAGGCCAACGGATACTCCATCGTCATCGGGGTCACGGACAGAACGCCGGAGAAGGAAAAAGAGTATCTGGACATGCTGAAGACGAGAAGCGTGGACGGAGTTGTTGTATTCGCGACGACCCTGAGAGCAGCATATATAGAAAGCATATCTGAAAAATGGCCTATCGTGTCATGTCTCACGCCCATAAAGGGCGGAAATGTCAGCTATTGCTGCATAGACGATACCTCGGCCGCTTATGACGCGACGAAGTATCTGATCAGCCTTGGCCACAAAAGGATAGCTGTGATAAGGAACACCTTCAAGCCTATAAGCCAGGATGGGAGAGACGCCGGTTATAGACGCGCCATGGAAGAGGCAGGCCTGAACATCCATGAACAGGAGATGTTTTACTGTGAGGAATCGCGTCAGATATATGATGTGATCGCCACGCTGCTTAATAAGGCGGACAGACCCACCGCAATCTTTTCGTTTTCGGATATGATCGCTATTCCGGCGATCAAATGCCTGTCCGAAAAAGGCATGCATGTGGGGCAGGACATAGATGTAGTAGGGTTTGATAATATCGAATTTTCAGAGTTTTCCGAACCCTCATTGACGACTGTCTCTCAGCCGCTGTATCAGTTGGGCACAAGCGCGTTTGAACTGCTGTATGAACGCATTGAGGATGAAGAGTCTGTTGTCAAGGGAATAATATTCCCGCACAGGCTTGTGATCCGAGAGTCTACCCGTAAACAGGCCAAGTAAATTTACCTCGCACGAAATAGAAGAGTCCAGTCTCGGAGGATCAAAGGATCAGCCGAGACTGGACTCTTCTGTCAGGCGTATGTGCTCTTGTCAACTGATGGTAAACTCGCCGAATCGAATATATGGATAAAGGCCGTTTCCCTTCAGATAAACACGTACTTCTTCAGCCGGTCGAAGGCCTCGATGAGCCTTGACTTCGGCAGAGCGAGATTCATGCGGATGGACTTGGGATAGATGAAGTCCTCGCCGTTCTGCCAGATAACGCCGCAGCGCACCCCGCGGTGCTGAAGCTCGGTTATGCTTATGCCGTGCTCGGCGCAGTAGCCCGCGCAGTCGAGGAAGAGCATATACGTCCCCTGCGGCCGCTGGCAGCTCACGCCCTTGAAGTTCGCGTTTATAAAATCGCAGGCGTATTCAAGGTTCTCGTCAATGACATGGCACATCTCGTCCGCCCACTCCATGCCCTCCGGGCTGAAAGCCCCGATAAGCGCGTGCATGGACAGAACGTTGCACTCGTTGTAATGGCTCATTTCGCCGCGGCGGACGACACGGTCACGCAGGTATTTGTTATAGATGATATGGTAGGAGCCGACAAGCCCGGCCAGAGAGAAGGTCTTGCTCGGCGCGTAGAAGGCGATGACGCGGTTCCTTGCGTCCTCGGAGACGGACTGCGTCGGGATGTGCTTGTGTCCGGGCATGATGATGTCCGACCATATCTCGTCAGAGATGACGATGCAGTCGTTCGCGGCGTAGACCTCCATCGCCTTTTCTATCTCCCACCGCTCCCACACTCTGCCGCAGGGATTGTGCGGAGAGCAGAAGATCGCGAAATGGATGTTGTTCTCCTTTATCTTCCTGTCCATGTCCTCATAGTCCATGCGCCAGATGCCGTTCTCGTCGCGCTTGAGTTCGCTGTGGACTATGACGCGCCCGGTGTCGTCCATAGTGTGCGTGAAGCCGACGTAGGTGGGGGAGTGGATGAGTATCTTGTCCCCCGGCGAGGTGAAGCTCTGCACCGCCGAGCTCACGCCGCCGAGTACGCCGTTTTCATAGCCGATGTGCTCCGGGAGCAGCCCCTCGACGCCGTTGCGCGTGCGCTGCCAGTTTATGATGCTGTCAAAGTATTCGTCCGGCAGGGCGAAGTAGCCGAAGTTCGGCATCTCCATGCGCTTGAGTATCGCCTCCATGGCCGGGGGCGCGGCGACAAAGCTCATGTCCGCGATCCACATCGGGATCGCGTCAAAGCCCTCATTGGGCTTCACGCCTGCGAAGGGTATCTTGTCGAAGGCGAGGGAGTCCCTGCCGTGCCGGTCGAGTACCGTTGTAAAATCGTATTTCATTTCTAAGCCTCACTTTCTGCTTGTCGCTTATCTGCCGTCCGTTCTGCGGCAGCTGAAAAGTATTATCTGCCGCTCCTTTGCGATCTCGCGCAGGAGCGCCATTGCCTGTTCAAGACGCGTCTCGTCAAGGTTTACGAGCGCATCGTCTATTATCAGCGGGCAGGTCTCGCCCTCCGGCAGCGCAAGCTCGCACACCGCAAGGCGCACCGCCAAATACATTATGTCCAGCGTACCCGCGCTCAGATACTCCGCGTCGTGCGCCACAACGTCGTCCTTCGTGCGCGCCTTCGCCGTGAAGTCACGGTTTATGAGCACGTCGGAATAGCGCCCGCCGGTCACGGCAGACATATAGCCCGCGGCGACGCGCCCCAGCTCCGGGGAAAAGCGGCTCTGTATCTCGGCGTCCGCCTCGCGCAGCGTGTCGATGGCGAGGTTTATCGCGTCGTACTCGTCGCAGATGAGCTCGTACTCCTCCTTCATGCAGCTCAGGCTGCTGGAGAGGACGAGCGGGTCGCCCATCGCGGCGAGCCGTCCGTTTATCCCGGCGATCTGCTGACTCAGGCGTTCGGCCTCGCCGCGCGCCGCGGTCAGTTCACGTCCGAGCCGCGCGGCCTCGGAGTCACCGGAAGCAAAGTCGAGCTCGCCCAGTGCCGACTCTTCAAGACCGCTCTGCATATTGCGGGCGTTTTCGTAAGCGCGGCGCGTGTGCAGCTCCTGCTGCTCCGCGTCCCTTGCGCTCTCCCAGAGCTGTTTGTAGCCCTCCAGCGCCGCCTTTATCTCGCCGGATGACCGCGCTTGGTATTTCCTCAACAGCGCCGTCTGCCGTTCAAGCGCCGCTGCCGCCGCGCTGCGATCCTTGCCGTAGCGCAGCAGCATCACTATCGCGCCGACGCAGAACACTGCCGCGGCGATCATGAACGCGAGCACGTCAAGGCTTGTGTACAGCGCCGCCGCTGCGACTGCCAGCACCATCAGCAATACGCCCCACAGCGGCTTCGGCTTCTTCGATGCCGCGCCGCGGAGCTCATCGAGCTCGTCAAGGTCGGTCTGCACTTCCGCTTCAAGCTCTCCCGGCTCACGGCTGCCGAAGGGACTTGCGCCCAGCTCCTCGCGCCGCTGCGAGAGCAGCGTCATTGCCGCGTCGTGCTCCTCGCTGCTGCGCTGAAGCTCCGCGCGCCCGGCATTCAGCCGGTCGAGCGCCTCACGGCGCTGGCGGCGGCGCGCATCTGTGACCTCCTGCTCAAGCAGGGTGCAGCGCGCCTTCGTCTCATCGAGCTGCTTTTCGAGGGATTCGACGTCCCCGATAGAACCGCCCATGTCGTCAAGCCGGCGCTGGGTGTCGTCCATCTTAGCCTCAAGCTCCGGCAGCATACCTTTGCGGTTATAGCGCCGCTTGCGCTGCCATGCGCGCAGCCGCTCGTCCGCCTCGCTGAACGAGCCGGATTCCTCGCCGGTGGAGACTATCGCGTTTATCCGCTTCTCAAGCTCCGGGCTTCCCGATACGGCGACCGTACCCTGCGCGATGAATGCGCTGCGGCGAAACACGTCCTTCGATACGCCCGTCAGCATTTCCCCGGCGTTGCTGCCGTTGAGCTCCTTCACCGGGACGCTGCTGCCGGTGTACACGGCTGTGAAGTCGCGCATCGGTGCGCTCTTCGTGCGCGTCCTGCGCGTGATGGTGATGTCGCGCCGGTCGGCGGTCAGCTCCATGCTGCCCTCCATCGGCGCCCCCGACCACGGGGCGTAGCGCAGCTTGTCGGGAAGGTAGCCTGCGCGGGCGCGCTCCGAGGAATCCACCCCGTAGAGCATCGCCATGATGAACGCGCACCATGTGGATTTGCCGCTCTCGTTCGGCGCATATATAACGTTCAGCCCGTCATGCAGGCTCAGCGTCTCGTTTTCCAGCTTGCCGAAGGACGCCGTCAGCTTATTGATCTTCATGCTTTGCGACCTCCTCCATGTTGTCGAGCGCGGCGAGCCCCCAGCGGGCGGCCTGCTCTATGCGGCGGCGCTGCTCATCGTCGCGCGCCGCGTCGTATTTTGTCCGGAGCTTTTTGAGGAAGAGCCCGCGCAGAGTGTCGTCCCCGGCGCGCTCCCATACACTGCGGCGCAGACGCGTCTCATCGCGCAGCTGAAGCTCGAAGAACAGCTCCTCAAGGTTATAGTGCAGGCGGCTCAGGTCGGGGCTCGTGTCCGATTCGCCGGTGAGGATGATGCGGTACACGTCCTTCACCGTCTCGTCCGGCAGCGAGGTGTGTATCGCAAGCAGCGGGTCGGTTCCAGTGACGTCGATCTTCAGTATCTCGTACCGGCGGCTCGCGATGCACACGGGCTCAAGGCTGCATTCGCCGTCACCGAGGGTGACAATGCTTACGGTCTTTTCGCCCGTCTCGTCAAAGCCGCGTCCTTCCGGGCAGCCCGGCCATGAGTACCATGTGTCCCCGGCCTTTTTAAGGCCGCTCGCCTTGTGGACGTGGCCGAGCGCAGCATAGTCCATGCCGCTGGCTCTGAGCTCGTCCTCGCTTATGGGGTCGTAGACCGAGTCCTTGACGCCTACGTCGCCGTGGATGCACAGGATGTTCAGTAAGCCGTCCTCGCGCTCGGCGTGGAAGCCGCGCAGCATCGCGCCGCTGCGCTTATCGGTGAACGCCGCGCCGAACACACGCACACCTAGCTCCGGCAGCGTGACGGCTTCAATGTCTCCGGAGGTGAACACGTGCACGTTCTCCGGGAGCTTGAGGCGCGCGTAGACGGATTTCGGCGAATAGAAATCGTGGTTGCCGGGTGAGATAAATACCGGCGCCGCGATCTGGCTCAGCGAGCGGCAGAGCTCCTCGCCGGTCTCGTAGTATGTATTTTCACTGTCGAGCAGGTCGCCCGCGAGCAGCACCAGCTGCACGCTCTCGCGGCGCGTAAGCTCGGCGATCCGCGAAAGCAGCGCGCGCTGCTCTCCGCGGCGTATTGCGGCCTTGCCTGCCGGGAGTCCCTCAAACGGGGAGTCCAGATGCAGGTCGGCGGCATGGAGGATCTTTATCTTGCTCATGTCAGTCTTATCCCTTCAGCGCTCAGGCACCTGCCCGTCTCCGGGGCTATCTCGAATATGCAGCCCTCAAGCTTTGCCGGACCCTTCGCGGCCTCGTAGCGGCGCGGCGGGTCGCCCATGAACTTACCTATGCTCTGCTCCGGGTCGATGCCGAGCACGGAGTGTACCGCCCCTGTCATGCCGAGGTCGGTGATGTAGCCCGTGCCTTTAGGCAGCACGCAGGCGTCCGAGGTCTGCACATGGGTGTGCGTGCCCCAGACCGCGGAGGCGCGGCCGTCGAGCATATAGCCCATCGCGCGTTTCTCGCTCGTGCCCTCGGCGTGGAAGTCCACAAGGATGATCTTCTCCTTTATCTCGGCCATGTACCCGTCGGCAATGACAAAGGGGTTGTCGGTGTTGCTGTCGAGCGTGAAGCGCCCCATCAGATTCAGCACGCAGACATCACCGAAGGGCGTGGAGTATACGTTGATGCCGCGTCCGGGGCACTGTGGGCCGAAGTTTGCCGGGCGGAGGATCTTGCGACGCTCATCGAGATAGGGCTGAAGCTCCGTGCGCGTCCATGTGTGGTTGCCGAGCGTGATGACGTCTGCACCGGCGCGGAGGATCGCGTCGGCCTGCCGCGGCGTGATGCCGACGACGTTTGCGTTTTCACCGTTAACGACGGCAAAGGCGATGTTTTGTTCCTTTTTGTATTCCTTCAGGCACTTTTCCAAAAAATCCAGACCCGGCTGGCCGCACACGTCGCCGACCGCCAGTATTCTTACGCTCATATATATCCCTCCAATTTGACTGAGACTTGTTTCATGCTTTTATTCTACCACAATTTGCCTCGATGTATCAACGCATTTTGCGCACATAATATAGATACCTGATTATGGAGGTGTAAAAAATGAATAAAAGAAATTTCTATGTCGGTATGGGAATGGGGCTGATCGTCGGCAGCGCGGCCATGATCGCGATGCGTCCCAAGAAGCACCCCATGAAGAGCGCGGTCGGCCGCACACTCAAGGCCGTCGGCGACATCGCCGATTCCGTCTGCGATTCCATGGGCTGGTAAAAGCGCGGCTGAACGAAGCCAGACAAAAATTTTCCAATAAAATTGAAAAAAGGTATTGCATTATTCTTCCGACTGTGCTAATATAAACAAGCTCTCAGGTGAGAGCCTAAATGCGCCGTTAGCTCAGCTGGATAGAGCGTCTGGCTACGGACCAGAAGGTCAGGGGTTCGAATCCCTTACGGCGTGCCACGAAAAAGCCTGTAATCTCAATGGTTACAGGCTTTCGGCTTTTTATAGCCATTCCTCAAAAATCACGATTTGGCGCACATTTAGCGCACAAGCGAGCCCCCGGACGCGATCCTTTCACGGAGTGCGGCCGGGGGCTTCTTCGAGACCGGCAGAAGCGGCGGGACTATTCGCAGATCACGGTCACCCCGGACGCGATCCATTTGGGGATAAGCTCACTCAGCAGCTCCTCTCCGACCTGCATGACATAGACTGTGTTTGGATGTGACTTCTCGAACACGGCCTCCAGCTCATAAAGCCTGCTGTCAATATTCTCGCTTTCGGTGTCAAGCTCAAACGTAATAACGGAACAGGGCGCGGAGAGGTATTGCAGACGAGTTCTCGCAGTGTCCTGCATATCGAGACTGCTGCCGTAAACAAACAGGCAGCGGCCCTCTTTGTTTTCCTGAGCCTGTGCCAGGAGACCGCCATACTGCTCAGCAAGAACGGAGTTTGCTCCGTCACATAGTTCTTTTCCGCCAGACGTGTTGATAAAGCGATAATACACCGTCCACAGGCAGGTGCAGGAGACCGCAAATGCCAGCGATACAGCCAGTACTGATATCTGCCGGAGGCGGCTCTTTGCCGCTGAAAGCGTGCTGTAAAGCAAAAAGAGCATTGCGCCGAAAAAGATCGGCGAGCCGTAATGCGCGGTGGAAAACGCCATGTAGGCGGCTTCGAGATACCCATACTCTCTGAATACAAAGCAGTGGACCGCAAGCAGCGCAATGAAATATACCGCGATTATCACACCGGCATACTTTGCCAGAATGCGGTACTTTCTCCCTTTCAAGAGCCCTGTGCGCCATCCGATAAACGCCATAAGCGCAAGGATCAGCAGCACCGCGGCAAGCGGAAGATCAAAGACACCGTCGTGCGTAAAGTGTGCCGGTTCAAACAGAAAGCCATGGATGAAGCTTTTCAGAAAGGGCGCTGCGCCGTATTCATTCATAGCCTCCATGGAGGCGGTGTAATAGTTGTCCCGCTGCATGATAAGACAATAGACATACCATATACCGGTGGGAACAAAGCAGACCGCAGCCCGCAGGAGCGCACGCGGGGAGGTGAGCCTGTCGAGAAGGGCGGCGTCCTCATCGGCATTTACCGATTCGGACAGCCCCGCGGATATATATATAAACCAAAACAGCAGCACCACGAGCGCGAAAAACATACCTGAAGCCTTGAAGAAACACAGCAGGAAAAGATACGCGGCAAACTGCGGGATGCTGCCGGGCTCCTCTTTCTTAAAAAGAGCTGCGAGTGCTCCGGCAAAAGCCGCGCCCATCGCGGGCTCGGTACAGATACTGGCGTAGGGGACATAGTCTATCGTCCCGGGGAGAAGCAGGAACAGAAGGCTGCTAATAAGCGCAGCCGCAGGCGCGAATACGATGCCGTACCGGCAGCAGGCAAGCAGCGGAGCGGCAAGAAAGATCAGCAGCCACCAAGAGCCGACAAAGAGCAGCCCGTCATTGACTCCGCCAAACAGATGACATGCCCACCAGCGGAACAAAGACGTTCCCGGAAAATACAGGCCGAATGAGTAGGCGGCGTTTCTGAACTTCGGCGCAAAGCCGTTATAGAAAAATATGCTTTTTACCTCGATCGCCCAGCAGCCCAAATCGTCACGGGCGATAACGCATGCGTTTCTCAGAACGACAAAGGCCAGAAGTACAATGCAGTAGAAAGCCACACTGCTCGGGGAAAACAGAGCTTTCAGCAGTTCTCTGCCGCTGTCCCGTCCGAACGCGCGGATAAAAAACACAGCACAGGCGATGAGCGTGAGCCCGGCGACAACGTCAATAAGATAGAGCGCGCGGAACAACGCCAAAACAAACAGCACAAGGATAAGCGCTGCCGTGGTGATCGGCACGACGGTCACCAGCCTCTCTCTATACTTGCACGCGAGTGCCGCACTCAGACCCAAAAAGGCCGCGATGTTCAGACATGCCGTCATTTTTGGTGCCCTCCTTATAGAAAAAAACAACTTTTGTTCAGCGGTACCGGTCAATGCTCAAAGCAGCCCCAGTCTCACGACAGCTTCATGTCACCGTCGCGTACCCAGCCGAGCTTTCTGAGCACGGCGTTAAAGAGCAACGAGAGCACTGCCGGCAGGACGATGGCAATAAGCGCAAGGCCTATCCAGTCGAACGCGCCCGGCGTTATCGCCGCGGCGCCGCTCGCGAGCGCCGCTTCGGACGGCTCGAACCAGCCGGTTATCACGCCGATCGGCCCGCACATTCCGCAGGTACCCATGCCGGAGTTTATCGGCGCGCCGTTCATCTGGAGCTTGAAAAGGCAGGTCGCGAGCGGCCCCGTTACAGCCGAGGCCAGCGTCGGCGCGATCCATATCCGCGGGTTCTTCAGAATGTTGCTCATCTGCAGCATCGATGTTCCCAGCCCCTGTGACACGATGCCGCCCCAGCCGTTCTCTCTGAAAGAGATGACCGCGAAGCCCACCATCTGCGCGCAGCAGCCGGCCACGGCAGCGCCGCCGGCAAGCCCTGTCAGGCCGAGCACCGAGCATATCGCCGCCGAGGAGATAGGCAGCGTGAGCGCGACGCCCACTATCACCGATACCAGAATGCCCATAAAGAACGGGCGCAGGTTCGTCGCCTCGATTATCAGCAGGCCGAGCGCGTTTGCCGCCGTCCCGATAGGCGGGGCAATGAGCTTTGCCAGCGCGACGCCAACAAGTATCGTCACGCCGGGCGTGACGAGCAGGTCGACCTTCGTCTCCTTGGAAACGGCCTTGCCGCACTCCGCCGCGGCGATGGCGATTATCAGCACCGCGAGCGGGCCGCCCGCGCCGCCCTCGGCGTTTGCCGCCCAGCCGACCGCCGCGAGCGAAAACAGCACCATCGGGGGCGATTTAAGCGCGTAGCCTATCGCGACTGCCATTGCCGGGCCGGAGACAGCCATGGCGTAGGTGCCTATATCCGTGATGAACTGCACGCCGAGCTGTGTGCCCAGCGTTTTTATTATCGTGCCGATGAGCAGTGAGCAGAAAAGCCCCTGCGCCATCGCGCCGAGTGCCTCAATGCCGTATCTCTGCCACGTTACGGTTATGTCCTTTTTCTTCAGAAAAGCCTTGAAATTGCTCATATCGTCACACTCCGATGATCCGCGCTTTCGCGTGGTTTTGTTTCTATGAGCACGATTATAATTCATCTGCCCACATTCTTCAAGGACTTGACGGCCAAATATCTTAACAAAGAATTCACAGGCTTGCCATTGTGCGCAGGGGATAAAATTTAGTATAATAGTATCATAAATTCAACCAGCCGCCGGGCAGAGGTAAAAGCCGCGGCGGCAGAAACGGAGGACTAATATTGCATCTGCCTGAACTCATTTCCGACCTTGCTGTCATACTTCTTACCGGCGGCATCGTCACCGTCATTTTCAAAAAGCTGAATCAGCCGCTCGTCTTAGGCTACATACTCGCGGGCTTCCTGATCGGCCCGTATATGCCGTTCTTCTTCAACGTCACTGACAGCGCATCCATAAGCACATGGAGCGAGATCGGCATAATAATCCTCATGTTCGGCCTTGGGCTGGAGTTCAATCTCCATAAGCTCGTGAGCGTCGGCGGCACGGCTATCATAACCGCCCTGACCGAGGTCGGCGGCATGCTGCTCTTCGGCTACCTTGTCGGTCAGGCTCTCGGCTGGGGCACGATGGACAACGTCTTTCTCGGCGGCATGCTCTCCATGAGCTCCACCACCATTATCATCAAAGCCTTTGATGACCTCGGCGTCCGGAAGGAGCGTTTTGCCCAGCTTGTGTTCGGCACGCTGGTCATTGAGGATATCGCGGGAATATTCATGATGATAATCCTCTCGACCATTTCCGTCGGGCAGGGTATCTCCGGCATGGCGCTTGCGCTGAAGCTCGGTATGCTGGTGCTGTATCTCGCGCTCTGGCTCATCCTCGGCATCTACCTGCTGCCGACGCTGCTCAACAAGGCTTCGCCCCTCATGAGCGATGAGACGCTTCTGGTCGTCTCCCTCGGACTGTGCTTCGGCATGGTGCTGCTGGCCGACGCGCTCGGCTTCTCCTCGGCTCTCGGTGCGTTCCTCGCGGGCTCGCTGCTTGCGGGCACGGTACACGCCGAGCGGGTGGAACACCTGACGCAGGGGGTAAAGGATCTCTTCGGCGCGGTGTTCTTTATCTCGGTCGGCATGATGCTTGACCCTGCCATGGTCGTGAAGTACATTGTCCCGATCCTCGTCCTCACCATTGTCACCATCGTCGGCAAGCTGTTCTTCTCCTCGATGGGCGTGCTGCTCTCCGGGCAGAGCCTGAAGAACGCCGTCCACTGCGGCTGTTCGCTCGCGCAGATCGGTGAATTTGCCTTTATCATAGCGAGCCTCGGCCTGTCCCTCGGCGTGATCGCGGACTATATCTATCCTATCATCATCGCCGTCTCCGTCATCACAACGCTGACAACGCCGTTCTTCATCAAGCACAGCGATAATATATATGCCTTCGTCGTAAAGCTCCTGCCCGATAAGCTGACCCAGAAGCTCGAACGCTACACCGATGAGGAGCAGAGCGAGAAGGAGCAGGACAGCGACTGGTCGGCATTCCTCAGCCGCTATATCCGCACCGTCGCGCTCTACGGCGTCATAATGGTGGGTATCGGGATCATCGGCCGGTACTGGCTGCTGCCGCTGCTTGAGACGGCGCTGCCCTCCGCGTCTGCCGCGAAGGCCGTTACGCTCGCGGTCATCTATCTCGGCATGGCGCTGTTTATCCGCCCCATGCTCGATACGCGCTCCCCGCAGTATACCGTGCTGTGGATGAAAAAGCGCAGCTTCCGTCTGCCGCTCATGGCGCTGTCCGGGATAAGGATACTGCTCATCGCGCTCATCGCGTTCATCCCGCTTCGGAACATCGCCGGTATCGGCAGCGCGTGGCTGCTGCCGGTCATAGTCGCGGCGCTGCTGCTTGCCTCGCGCATGGGCTGGCTCGCCTCGGCTTACCTCAATGTTGAGGCGCGCTTCCTTACGAACCTCAATGAGCGCCAGCTCCAGCATTTTTCCGACAGCGGCGAATACGAGCAGTGGCTCGATGAAAAGCTCTGTGTGGATTCCTTCTCCCTGCCTGCCGGCTTTGCCGGGCAGAGCCTCAAGGATCTCGGCTGGGGCCGCCGCTTTGGCGTCAACGTTATAAAGCTTGTACACGGCAAGCGCAGAAAGAACATGCCCGCGGGGAACACGGCGCTTGCCGCCGGGGACACTGTCTATGTCGTCGGCGAGCGGGAGAACCTGCGCACACTGCGTCTCAGCCTCGGCCTTGAGGAGAGCGCCGACGCGCCGACTCTCAGAGAATATACCAGCTCCGAGAGCGAGGCGGAGGGCGGCCTGTATTCCTATGCGCTGCACGTCGACAAGGGCGACTCACTTGACGGGCGCAGCATAAAGGACAGCGGTATCCGCGAGAACTATGACTGCATGATCCTCGGCTTGCAGCGCGGCAACCTGCCCATTGTCCAGCCGGATGTCAATATGACCATTCAGGATAACGATATCGTCTGGCTGCTCGGTACGCGCGTGATGGCCGGTAAAGTCCTGCGCGACGCGGACGTGTAACGTCAGAGCAACAATAACGCAATTGAAGCCCGGATCACTCCGGGCTTCATAGCTGTGGGTATATTCAGTTTTCAGCGTCCCTGTCGTTCGGCAGCGATTCTATTTTGCCGTCGATATAAGCCGGGGACTTCGTATCGGGCAGCGCGGTCATTCTCTCGCTTTCGTTTATCAGCACCAGCATCCATATACCGGTGAGCATCAGTGAAACAGCTTGCTGCATTCATGTACCTCCGCATTCCGTTTTGGATCTGTCGATCGGGTATATAGACGCTGCTTTTGTAAAAAAGTTCCTTTACTCCCGCATCTTGACTATCCGTCCAATGAGTGGTAAATTGTTATATGCACCTGCCGGTGTGGTGAAATGGTAGACACAAGGGACTTAAAATCCCTCGCTGGCAACAGTATACCGGTTCGAGTCCGGTCACCGGCACCAAGTTAAAAGCTACATTTCAGTGAAAACTGGGATGTAGCTTTTCTTTGCTTTTCCTGCTTTATCTTGATATAATAAGCATACACAACGGCATAATGACTGGAAATGAAGAAAGGCGATATAGTATGACCGCTGACAATAAAATTCAACTATTTGAGGGCAAGCGTATCCGCACGGCGTGGGATGAAGAACAGGAAGAGTGGTACTTCTCCGTCGTCGATGTGGTGGCAGTATTGACCGACCAGCCGGATGCTCGTCACGCCAGTACATATTGGGCGGTTTTAAAAAAGCGGCTGAATAGTGAGGGTGCAGTTCAACTGCTTACAAATTGTAAGCAGTTGAAAATGACCGCTTCAGACGGGAAACGCCGTTTGACCGATGTGGCTGACACGGAGCAGCTCTTGCGGATAATTCAGTCGATCCCGTCACCTAAAGCGGAGCCATTTAAACTTTGGCTTGCCAAAGTCGGACAGGAGCGCATTGAAGAAACTATCGATCCGGAGCTGACAATTGACCGCGCATTGGAGACCTACTTCAAGAAAGGGTATAGTCGCGAGTGGATCAACCAACGGCTGCAAGCGATTCAAGTCCGCAAGGATCTGACGGATGAGAGGGATGCCCGCGGCGTGCAGAAAGGCGTGGAGTATGCCATCCTCACGGACGAGATATCCCGTGCGTGGTCAGGAATGTCTACCCGCCAGTACAAAAATCTGAAGGGTTTAAAAAAGGAAAATCTTCGTGATAATATGACCACGCTGGAATTGGTGCTGAACATGCTGGCAGAGGCTACTGCAACGGAGATATCCAAGCAGAAAGCTCCAAGCACATTTTCGGAGAATATAGCAGTTGCCAGCGAGGGAGGCGAAGCAGCGGGGATTGCCCGAAAAGCGGTTGAGGAGCGCACGGGTGTTCCAGTTATTACATCCAAGAATGCGGCGCAGCTCAATCAAGTCGTAACAGATCTGCTGGAAGGCACAGCCTCCGACATAATTGAAGAATCGGAAGAGAAGTGAGCGCTGCGCGTCAGATTTCGCTTGCCATCATACAATGAGTTTTACATTATGACGTCATTATCACAGACTACTATTGTCAGCATCATTTTCCCTGTCCTCAAAATTGGCTGACCCTGCCAGCGTCAAACCCACTTCGTTGGGCTTTGAGGCGGTTTTTTACTTTTTCTCCATTTTCTTACAAAACTCTATGATTTCAAGCGGCCATTTTATTATGCAGCAAAGGCGTGTGCGGCACGCCGCCCACGCCTTCATCACTGCTTTTTTCGCTTCGCTCTACCCCAATTATTGACACATAACCTATAAGAAAGGACGGGGACTTGCGGCATCCCCGTCCAGACGTGATAGCCTTACCCGTGACCGCCGCGAGGATGTGCATTCGCAGCCGCGCCGGGAGAGCCTGTCTCATACCGCATGGTGATCTGCTCCAATCGCCCTGTGGTATTTGTTCCATTGTATATCAAAAAATCCTGTTTGCATAGGGCTAATTGCAAAAAATACAAATTTTTGAAAGATTGCACAAAATTGTAAGACAATTTCTGTTGAAACCGGAAAAATTCCGGAGACCTCAAGGCCTCCGGAATTTTCCGAACACATTTTTTGATCATTCGACGCAGTAGACCGTGATGGTCTTTTCAACACCGAGGCAGCTCGCCGTAAGCTTGACACCGCCGGAGATGTTTGCGATGCACTCGACCGTGCAGCTAAGATCATCCGTCGAGGTGACTGTGAGGTAATCGGTGTTTGCGCTGGTCCATTCGACCTTGACGCCCTGGATCGTGAGCGGCAGCACTTGAGCCGTCAGCGGAACAGACTCACCGACATGCATCGTAAAGTCCTCCTTCTTTTCATCGGTGTAGAAGAAGATCTTGATGCTCTCGACAGTCGGCGTCGGTGTCGGCTCGGCCGTAGGCGCGGCTTCAATGATGGGAACGTAATCCGTCACAACCGGGGGCGTGATCGCCGTGGACTTGTTGCTTGAATCACTGCCGTCAAGGCTGGTGCTGACCATAACAATGACGGCCAGAATAACCGCGACGACAAGGATCAAGCCGAATATCATCTGCCATTTTGTGTTCGTTTCAGCACGCTCATAGGAAGCGGTACCCTTGACCGTTCCCGGCGTGGTGCTTGGTGCGCGCCCGCTCTGTGCGACCCTACGGGTGCCGCAGTTGGGGCAGCGGCTGCGCATGGAAGAAAATGTCGCACCGCAGCGGCGGCATTTTACTTCAGGAATCATGCTCATACAAGTTCCTCCGTTCTATTTTCAATAGAAATGGATACTAAACCACTAATAGATAATACATCTAAATTGCATTTTAGTCAAGGGTTGTCGTGTTCAGAGGGCTGTTTTTGTGCTTTTTTCCGGTGCTTATTCCCCACTTTCGCCCCAATTTTACCTCTGTGCGCAGGAATATCCGGGGCCTGGCAGTCAAATATGCGCCGATTCTCGACCGGAACAGCCGACGTTTGGCGGGGTTCGCTAAAAGGCCTTGACAGAAAATGCGGAAATGCTATAATTTTTGTGTAAATCCCGAACGTTTACCGGCGTCCCGACGCCGGATTGGAGGAGCGCACATGCCAAAAAGCATCACCCGCATCGTTCTCACCGGCGGCCCCGCCGCAGGGAAAACCACGCTCATCAGCCGTATTCTCAAGGAGTTCAGGCAGGAGGACGGCTGGAAGGTCATCACCATACCCGAAACGGCGACGGAGCTTATCTCCGGCTTCGGCATCCGCCCCTTCGGCAACTGCGTCAGCATGGAGGATTTCCAGTATTTCGTCATTGAGGATCAGCTGCACAAGGAGCGTCTCGCCCTCAAGGGCGCGGAGATGGTGCCGGAGGACAAGGTGCTCATCATATATGACCGCGCCGTGCTCGACGATAAGGCGTATATATCAGACGCTCAGTTTGCAAAGACCCTCGCCCATTTCGGTAAGACCGAGCAGGATGTGCTCGCCGGATATGACGCTGTTCTTCACCTCGTCACCTGCGCCAAGGGCGCAGAGTTTGCGTATAACTACGGCAACGCCGCGCGCTATGAGACGGTCGAGGTCGCGCGCGAGAAGGACGATCTCACCCTGCGCGCGTGGAGCAGCCACCCCGCGGTCTACGTTATCGACAACTCCGTGAACGTTGAGGACAAGATCGACCGCGCCATCGCGCAGATATACCGCATAATCGGTCAGGCCGCACCGGAGCCGGGCAAAAAGAAATACCTCGTCGCAATGCCCGACTGCACCGCTCTTGAGAAGCTCTACGGCGCTGCGCCCGCCGAGATGATGCAGACCTACCTTGTCCCTGTCAGGCAGGACACCGAGCGCCGCATCCGCCAGCAGAAGAACGGCAGCGGCTATCTGTACTTCTATACTGAGAAGCGCATCGCCCCGGACGGGACGCGCTGGGTCACAGAGAAGCCCATCTCCGAGAAGGAGTACGTGGCCTATCTCATGGAGGCGGATGTCTCCCTGCACAGCGTCATAAAGCAGAAGTACAGCTTTACATATGACAAGCGGCGCATGGAGCTGGATGTCTATCCCTTCAGCTCCGATAAGGCCATTCTCTTCGCCTACGGCGCGGACACGGGCCGTCTCCCGCCGGAGATAGAGATACTCAGGGACGTGACCGGAGAGGCCGAATACAAGAACCGCGCCCTCGCAGGGAGCCAGCGTTTGTAAGGCTTGTCCGCCGCACCGCAAAATTTTTTGCCGAAGTCTACAAAAAGGGGCTTGACAAATTAGCGAAAGCGCACTATAATCCGCACATATTGAAACGGCAAAGGCGTCGTGCAGTATTGCATGGCATCTTTGCCGATTTTTATTTTTGATCCCGCCGGCGCTGCGCCACGGGAAGAAAGACGAGGTAAGTTCATGAGCACAGTCACTGAGATTTTCGGCTGCAATGTATTCAACGATTCCGTTATGAGAGAGCGTCTCCCCAAGGACGTGTTCATGCAGGTGCAGCGCTCGATAAACGACGGCAAGCGCCTTGACAGCGCCGCCGCCACGGTCGTCGCGAACGCGATGAAGGATTGGGCCATCGAGAAGGGCGCGACGCACTTCACCCATTGGTTCCAGCCCATGACCGGCATCACCGCCGAGAAGCACGACAGCTTCATTTCCCCTGTCGGCGGCGGTAAGGTCATCATGGAGTTCTCCGGCAAGGAGCTTATCCAGGGCGAGCCTGACGCCTCCAGCTTCCCCTCCGGCGGCCTGCGCGCGACCTTTGAAGCGCGCGGCTACACCGCATGGGATCCGACCTCCTACGCATTCATAAAGGACGGCGTGCTCTGCATCCCGACCGCTTTCTGCTCCTACGGCGGCGAAGCGCTCGATAAGAAGACCCCGCTGTTGCGCTCGATGGAAGCCATCAACAAGCAGGGCATGAGAGTCCTCAAGCTCTTCGGCAACACTGACGCGACCTCCGTCAGAACTACCGTCGGCCCTGAACAGGAGTATTTCCTCATTGATAAGTCCATCCTTGAAAAGCGCAAGGATCTGCTCTACACCGGGCGCACGCTCTTCGGCGCAAAGCCGCCCAAGGGTCAGGAGCTGGAGGATCATTACTTCGGCGCTATCAAGACCCGCGTTTCCGCCTTCATGAAGGAGCTCAACGATGAGCTGTGGAAGCTCGGCGTGCTCGCAAAGACCGAGCATAACGAGGTCGCCCCCGCGCAGCACGAGCTTGCGCCTATCTTCACCACGACGAACATCGCCGCCGACCACAACCAGCTTACCATGGAGCTCATGCAGAAGATAGCGAAGAAGCACGACATGGTCTGCCTTCTGCATGAAAAGCCCTTTGCCGGCGTCAACGGCAGCGGCAAGCACAACAACTGGTCGATGTGCACCAACACCGGCGTGAACCTCCTTGAGCCGGGCGACACCCCCTATGAGAACGCTCAGTTCCTGCTGATGCTCTGCGCGGTCATTCAGGCCGTCGATGATTATCAGGATATGCTGCGCATCTCCGTCGCCTCCGCCGGCAACGATCACCGTCTCGGCGCGAACGAAGCGCCTCCTGCCATCGTCTCCATGTTTGTCGGCGATGAGCTCGGCGCGATCCTCGATGCGATAGAGACCGACACCCCCTACGGCAGCAAGGAGAAGGAGCTTATCAAGGTCGGCGTCCATGTTCTGCCGAAGTTCCCGAAAGACACCACCGACCGCAACAGGACTTCTCCCTTTGCTTTCACCGGCAACAAGTTCGAGTTCCGTATGCCCGGTTCCTCCGCGTCCATCTCCGGCGTGAACGTCGTTCTGAACACCGCAGTCGCCGAGTCCCTGCGTCAGTACGCCGATATCCTCGAAAAGGCCGACGACTTTGAAGCCGCTCTGCACGACCTTATCAAGGATGTTATACATAAGCACAAGCGCATCATCTTCAACGGCAACGGCTATGACGAGAGCTGGGTCAAGGAAGCCGAGAAGCGCGGCCTGCTGAACCTGCGCTCCACGCCCGACTGCGTACCCTACTACCTCAGCGAGAAGAATGTTGAGCTCTTCACCCGCCACAAGGTCTATACCGAGACCGAGCTGCATGCGCGCTATGAGATCAAGCTCGATAACTACAGCAAGGTGCTGCACATCGAGGCGCAGACGATGCTCGACATGGTCTGGAAGGATATCCTCCCCGCCGCCAGCGCCTACACCAAGGAGCTTGCCGAGACTGTCACGTCAAAGAAAGCCATCGGCGCCGGTATCGACACGAGCTACGAAGAGAAGCTTGCAGGTCACGTGAGCGTCCTGCTCGCCTCTGCCACGAAGAAGGCCGAAGCGCTCGAATACGCGCTCATGGGCGTCAAGGACATCACCGATACCCTCGCGCTTGCCCGCTACTACAGAGACACGATATTTGCCGCAATGAACGAGCTGCGCATCATCGTCGACGAGATGGAGACTCACTGCTCCGCAAAGTACTGGCCGTACCCCTCCTACGGAGATATCCTCTTCAGCGTAAAATAAGACCATATAAAATCTGCTCCCGGAACGCCGGGAGCAGATTTATGTTATGAATTACGAAAACAGGAGCAGCCTAAGTTGGCTGCTCCTGCTCGGTTGGCTCTTAAGAGACGAAGACAACCCCCGGCTAAGCCGGGGGAAAAAAGAACTTATAGAAGAAAAAAGCCTCCAATAGTAGAATGGAGCAGGTTCGCCAACCGCAACAAAACTAAAGGAGGCAGTCAAATGAATGACATAAACAGTTTATCGCACTCGCGGTGGAGATGCAAGTACCACATAGTATTTGCACCGAAATATCGTAGGCAGGAGATATACGGAGATATCCGCAAGGATAATGGAGTAATATTGCGGAAGTTATGTGAGCAGAAGAAAGTATTCGACCTTCTTCGTTTCGGGGTTGACAAAGAAGGCCAACTCTCCTCGATCCTTGTGGGACAGCTTTTTCATACGCATTCCTCCAAATAAAAACCGGCTGCTTGGCGCAGCCGGAGTTCTTATAGTCTTTTATAGGTGTTCTTCTACCTCATGGCCACCGCCAAAGATGATCTCCAGCCTCCCATCGTGATAGACTCGGATGCACTCGATCATCTGCCTCACGATGGCGTCATCATAGGTGTCTTTGTTTTTGGCTCTTTCCTCGATGGTAGCTTCGATCTCGGAAAGCCGATGCCTCACGCTTTCATCATCGGCAAGGCTTTCCTTGATCGCGGCGATTCGGCGTTCCAGTTGCTTCTTTTCCTCGGAGAGATCTCGGAACTCGTCCTCATGCGACTCGAAATCTGTTCCCGCAGAGACGCTTTCGTTGATCAATTCGAGGGTTCTTTTATCCAGCACAGCGATCCTGCGCTCCAGAATATCGACCTCATCGGAACCCCCGTTCAGGCCGATGGCATCCCCGATTGTCGCTTTCATCAGCGTCAGGTAGGTCGTTTCATCCTCCTCATTGAAGTGGTTGATGGCTCGAACGATGGCGCTGTGGAGCGTGGCTTCGTCCACGCTGAGGGATTCCTTGCAGTATTTCGTTCCGTTTTCCAGACGATTGATGCAGCGCCAGACGATTTTCTTTTTCCCTCGGTTGGTCCAGGTTACCCGTTTATAGCGGCTTCCGCATTCCCCGCACATGAGGACGTCGGTCAGGGCATATCGGGAGTATTTCCCGCTTGAGGTGAGAGCCTTTTTCTCGAACTGCGGGACGATGGCCTTTCTCCTCACCAGCTCCTCCTGAACTCGGTTGAACACCTCCCGAGAGATAATTGCGTCGTGGTTGTTCTCAACGATGTACATGGGAGCCTCACCCTCGTTCTTCTTGCGGGTTTTTGAGATGCAGTCCACGGTTACGGTCTTTTGGAGGATGCAGTCTCCGCAGTATTTCTCGTTCCGAAGGATATTGAGGATATACCTTTTTCTGATTCTCGTATGAGGTGAGCTGTTCCTTATCGTCCGTAGACACACGGCAATATGCGGACACTCTTTTCTGCCGGTATTTCTCCTTGTCCACAAGGAAGGACTGCCTCGGCTCCAATACGCTGACTCGCTTTTTCAGCCTTTTTTCTACGCTTACTGGCATGGTCATTCTCCTTCGGAAATCTCGGTTTCGGTTTTCGTATGCAGGGTGATTCGCCCTGTCCTATCCATATATGATTTGTGCTTCCGTTTTTGCAAACTGCTCTTTTCTCTTTTTGAGAAGCGCCTGTACTTTCTCAAAGGTCTCACGGTCTATGATCGAGGGAAGTGTTCCTGTTGCATAGTACATATCCTCCTGACCACGGTTGACTGACTGCTTGAAGGGGACGGTAGTATCCCTGCAAGTCTTCTGGTAAAGGCTGTCGCCAATGTACCTCTCGTTTGAAAGGATATACGAGACTCTGAAAGGCTTCCAGATTTCATTCCCCAGCTTCGTGGGGACTCCTTTGCTTGTCAGTTCCCTTGCGATTTCTGACGTAGACCATCCGTTCAGGTAAAGCTGATAGATGGTGCGCACGACCTCGGCCTCCGGTTCGTAGATCTCCAGTTGCTTGTTACGGAGTCGGTAGCCATAGGGAGCGTTGCTGTCAACGTATTCTCCACTTTCCATGCGCTTGACAATTGAGAGTCGCTGGTTTTGAGAGATGGCTTTTGATTCCTCCTGCGCGATAGCGGCGAAGGTGCTGAGAAGCATTTCATCGCCGAGGGCGAGAGTGTTTATCCCGTTCTCCTCGAACTGAATTCCGATCCCAAGCAGCTTCAGCTTTCTGGCATAGCTCAGGCTGTCCATGACATTTTGACCGAAGCGGGAGACGGATTTCGTGATGATAAGGTCTCTCTTGGGTCCCGTCAAGATTTATGCGCAAAATTATTTGCAGGCTCGGCTGAGTAAAGTCAGCCGACAATAGAGGCGTCGTCCATGACCGCCTCCAAGTGCTTCATGTTCATGTACTTCTTGTTGCCCCACTGGGTGCCCGCCACATGGCGGAGCCGGGCACAGACCAGCATCAGGGCAGAGTTGCCATCGGGGAATGT
>CAKTPR010000009.1 GCA_934591725.1 uncultured Oscillospiraceae bacterium | reverse complement strand
GGATCATATACACCGTCGCCATGGCGAAGGCAAGGCCGATCTCGCCGGAGTTAATGCTGGAAAGGAACACCGAGAGCGGCTGTGCCTCGGAATCCTGAAGCAGGATAAGGGGCTGCTCGACCATGTTCCAATAATCGATA
Organism: uncultured Oscillospiraceae bacterium; assembly: GCA_934591725.1. Taxonomy (GTDB): domain Bacteria; phylum Bacillota; class Clostridia; order Oscillospirales; family Oscillospiraceae; genus Limivicinus. The sequence continues at coordinate 34,395 of CAKTPR010000009.1, read as the reverse complement.
AAGACAAGGATTGCGATAGAGTAAAGAGCCGAGCGGCACTGGGGCAGGCATATTTTCGTGAATATCTCCCACTCCCCCGCTCCGTCCACCCTCGCCGCCTCGATAAGAGAATACGGGATGCGGCGCATGAACTTCGTCAGCAGGAAGACCGAGAACGGCGCGAACATGCCGGGCAGGATAATAGACCACGGCGTGTTCAGAATGCCGAGCCACTGGCTGACGAGATAGTTCGGCACGAGCGTGACCTGATACGGCATGAGCATAAGGATAACATAGAAGAAGAATATGCCGCTGCGTATCTTACCGCGCCAGCGGGTGAAGCTGTAGGCCGCGACCGCTGCGACGCCGACCTGAAGAATGACGATCGGCACGACGAGGAGGATACTGTTCCAGAGCTTGAGCAGGTACTCCGGGGACTTTATAAGTCCGGTGGTATACTGCGAGAGCGTGACCTTATCGGGGATGAACTTGAGGTTCACGGTCTTGGAAACATAGCCGCCGGAGGTCGTGGCAAAGATCATGCCGTAGTTGGATTTGATCTCCGCCTCGGACATGAAGGAGTTTGTAATTGTAAGCACCGTCGGCAGAAGGAAGAGCACCGCGAAAATGGCGCAGAGCACGAACATCGCGCCGCGGCCGAAATAGTGCTTCTTTCTGAGACGGGCAGGAGCCTTGTTCTTCATCCCTCCACGTCCTTTCCGAACTTGTCCTCCGCGTAGAAGAGCAGCGCGATGAGGACGACCATCACCAGAGCCATGACGACCGCCGCCGCCGAGAGCTTCTGATAGTCAAGCGACTTGAAGGTATTGTTCATAAAATGCTGGAGCATATACAGCTTCTCATAGGGATAGTCCCCGGTCAGGAGATACACCTCGCGGAAAACCTTAAAGGAGTTAATGAGCGAAAGGATGGTGACGAAAAGCACCGTGGGCGAAAGGTAGCGGAGCTTTATGGCAAAGAACTTATACCACTCGGACGCGCCCTCGACATCCGCCACCTCAAGCAGCTCCTTGGGGATATTCGCAAGCCCGGCCATGAAGAGGATCATGTTATAGCCGAGGTTCTTCCACAGGAACAGGATGATGACGACGGCCTGACAATGGTCAGACTGGAGCCAGTCTATCTTCGCGATATCGAAAAGGGCGAGGAACTCATTGATGGTGCCGTTATAGTTAAACAGCACCTGCCAGATGAGCACGACCGACGCGACCGGAACCATCATCGGACTGAGGAAGAAGGTGCGGAACTGTGACTTCATCGGGATGCGGCACTCAAGCATGAGCGCCAGCACAATAGCAAGTATTACCGCAAGAGGCACCGCTATTGCAGAGAACTGCAAGGTATTTTTTGCCGCCATTATAAATGCGGAGTTATTAAAGAGCTTTATGAAGTTTTCAAGGAACACGAAGTTCCGCGAGCCGACGCCGTCGATCATCGAATAATACACCACGACGCCGAACGGGACGATGAAGAACACGCCCACGCCGATAAGGCTCGGCGACAGGAAGCACAGGCTGCGCATGAAGTCCTGCCGCTTCAGCTTTCGTTTTTCTTTTTCTCTGTCCATAGCTCTCCGTTAAACTGTTAGATATAAACCTGAAATTGCCAACGCCATTATAGCGCATCGCTTGCGTCTGCGCAAGGCGGCATTGATTAAGACTGGATTAAAATTCTAAGTGCGGCAAAAGACGCAGGGTTTTATCTCCTCAGGCGCTCCGCGCCAGCTCCCCTTGAGAATGGGGCGGGCGTTTTTCTTCGGCTCCAGCGGAAACAAGGGGAGCCTTGGGGGCGGTGCTGCTTTTCTCTTTAATGCACAAGGCGCGGCGTTTGCCGCGCCATGTGGTGGGGTATTACTTTATCAGCGCTGTTCGTTGACGTAGATGTTGGCCTTGCTCTGGATGAGGCGGGCAACATCCTCAGCGGTCTTCTGGCCTTCAAAGAAGGCTGCCGCCTGCTCGTTCACGATATTGAAGATGCTGTCGTTATAATCGGCAGCCTTGGTCGTGGTCTCGATAAGCTCGCGGATCTGGGCAAGCTGCTCAGCATCGAGAGCGTATATCTCCTGAGGCTCGCCGGTGGTGTTGTTCCACATGGTGTAGAGCACGACAGGGATCTTCTCTCCGTTCTCGTCAAGCAGGTAGTTGCCGTCATTATCCTTCTGGTACTGGATAGTGGTGGCTTCCTTGGCTTTCTCATCGAAAACGTCGATACGGCTGGAGAGCGCATAGCGGCCTTCGTTATACTCCTTGGTGAAGAACTGTCTGAGGAACTGCCAGATGGCGTCCTTATACTGGCTCTTGGCGCTCATGGCGTAGCCGCTGCCGTCAAGCGAGACCATGTTGCCGGTGCCGCTGTTTGTCGGGTAGCCGATATAGGTGATCTTGCCGCCGAGGAACTCGGTATAATTATTATAGAAGATATCCTGGATACTGTAAGCGCTGGTGCGCACGAGCATCTGCTTGCCCTGAGCAAGACGGGCGGAGGTGTCGTTCTCATCAGTCCACTCATAGTTCTCCCAGTCAAATTCCGGGGGGAAGGAGTTTGCGAAGTTCAGCAGGTCGATGAACTGCTGGCTGTCAAAGCTGCATTTGCCGGTGCCCCAATCGACGAAGCTGTCCATATCCAGCGCAAGGCAGGTCTGGAGAATGTCGGCCTTGGTGGTGTACTGGTCGAAGGCGGTGCAGCCCTCGGGCATGGAGGCAAGAGCGGCGTTGAACTCGTCATAAGTCCATCCCGGAGTGTCGCCCACAACGGAGGCCGCGCCGATGACGGAGTTGATGTAAATGCCGGAGAGCGTAGTGCAGAGCTTGCCGTCCTCCTCAAAGGCCTGAAGCACGCTGGGGAAGAAATCGTCACGGCTGAGCTCGCTGTCGGCGTCGATGTAGGGATAGAGGTCTTCAAGCAGGCCCTTGGAGGCGAGCTGGCGGTAATTGAGCCCGTTCAGGCAGAAGATATCGGGGAGGTTGCCGGAGAGGATCTCGGTGTTGAGCTTGGTCTGACCGGCGTCCCAGCCGTCCTGATCGTTATTGTACTCGGAATAGTCCTTGACCTCGATGCGGTACTGGTCGTTGCTGCGGTTGAACTTGACGATCATATCCTGTATATCATAGTCAATATAAATCGCGGCAAGGGTAATTGTCTCCTTATGAGGCACAGAATCGTAAGGAACCTTGGAGACGGTGATAAGGTCGATGCTGCTGGTCTGATCCTTATCGTCCCACTCGCTCAGCCAGCAGGTGACAGTGCCGTTCTCGTCGACATTCAGGATATTGACATTGGAGCCGTTGACATCGCAGTTGAGCCAGTTGAAGATCTTCTCGGACTGCTGCTTCTCAACGGAATAGCCATAGAAGCTGGAACCGTTGGTATAATAGAAGTCATAATCCCCGCCGCCGGAGATCGCGCTATAGGTATCGAAGTTAATGCTGATGGGGTCTTCGAGAGTGCCGCTTTCGGCGTTGATCCTATAGAGCTGCTGGCCGTCGCTGCCATAGATGGCGGCAGCGAGGCTGCCGTCGGCAAAGCGGAGGACAGTGTCGATATAATCATCAGCACCGGCGCTGACGGTATACGCATCGGTACCGTCAAGCTTCACGGCACGGACGGAATTGGTGCTGTTATCGACAAAGACGACGTTGCCGTCCTTGTCCAGCTGCATGTTATAGGTATTGAGCCACTGATCCTGCTCGGTCGGGATGAGAGCACAGGTCAGCTCATTGCCGTCCTTATCGAAGCTGCGGACATAATACTTCTGCTCGTTCTTCTGCCCTGCCCAGTATTCGTCACTGTAAAGGACAGGATCGCCGTCGCCGTCATACCAAGAGGTGTTGACGACCTCAACGGTGACAAAGCCGCTGTCGGTAAAACGGACACTGTTCATATAGCTGCTGGAAGAAAAGTTCTTGCGGCCCTGATCGTCCGCCTCGCCGGGCATGGATTGGTACTTGTCGAGCTTCGTGAGATTACCGTTATTGTCGATACGGTAAAGGAAGGTGCCGTAAACATCGTACTGGCCTTCATACTCGGGGGTGACGCCCTCCGGGATGTTCTCGCCGATCTTCTCATTGCTGGTGGCATACATCCCGTCGGCGGTCATCGCGCATATGTTCAGGTAATTTTCCCGGTTCTGAGTGAGATCCTTATACTCGGCGGTATAGACATACTCAGGCGTGGGCTCCTGATCTTTTTTGGTATTCGCAGTGCCGGGCTGTCCGCTGCTGCCGCAGGCGGCAAGGCTCAGGCACATGACGAGCGCCAGAATGAGGCACACTATGCGTCCAAAAAGCTTGGTGTTCTTCATTTCATCCTCCTGAATTACATTGTTTTTCGAGTGTATTGTACCATAAAAGAGTTCCGTTTGTCTCTTAAGCTTTCTTAAAACAGGGAAAAACCGTTGTAACCGCGGATTTTTATGATACAATGATTGCATACGAACATGGAGGTGACGCCGGATGGCTGACACGTCTCATATCCTCATAGTAGATGACGATCCGGACATAAGAAAAGTTCTCTTTTTTCTGCTGAAAGATAATTATTTTGTTGAAGAGGCCGCCGACGGCGCTGCCGCGGTAGAATACATCGCGGCGCACCCGGAGACAGACCTTGTGGTTTTGGACGTGATGATGCCGGGGATGTCCGGGTACGAAGCCTGTGGGAAGATACGCGCGATATCCAACGCGCCGATACTGTTCCTCACGGCAAAGTCCGCAGAGGCGGACATGATATCGGCCTACGGCAGCGGCGGGGACGACTTTCTCTCCAAGCCCTTCTCTCAGGGCGAGTTTCTGGCAAAGGTAAATTCGCTGCTGCGCCGGTACAAGGAGTACCGCGGCAAGCCCGCCGAGGCGCTGACGATCGACGGCCTTGAGGTCGATCTCGAAACGCACAGCGTGAGGAGCTCCGGCAAGGACGTCACACTGACGGACACGGAATACGCCATTCTTGAGTACCTGCTGAAAAACCGCGGCAGCACCGTGACCGCAGCGGAGCTGTATGAGTCGGTATGGAAGGAGCGCTTCCTCCCCGGCTCCGGGAACACCGTTATGGTACACGTGCTGAACCTGCGCCGCAAGATCGAAGAGACGCCGAGCGCGCCGAAGATCATCCGCACCGTATGGGGAAAGGGATACCAGATTGATTAAGAAGCTGAAGCTCCCCTCCTCGCTCAACGCGAAGATGCTGTACGTCTGCGTCGGCGGTCTGCTGCTGGCGCTGGCGGTGTTCCTGCTGATAAACCGGCTCGGAATGCTGCTGGTCGACAGGGTCTATATGAGCGACGATGCGGTGAAGCAGCGCAAGAATGAGATATATTCCGACTTCTCCGCCTACGTCAAGGCAAACTCCGTGAGCGGGCGCGACAGTCTCGCCGTCGCGAAATGGACGGACGGGCAGCCCTTTGTCACGGTCGTGATATTCGGCCGGGGCGCAGACCACCGGCGCTTTCATGACGGCAAGACGGAGCAGGAAAACGGCGTACACAGCAGCTATGACTATCATAACTACGGTACGCTCTATCTCGTCCGCTTTGAGGACGGGCTTTATCAGGTCGCGATATCCGACACATCCGATACACGGCAGCGCGGCATAGTGCGTGCAGCTTCAGTTTTCACGGCTTTCTTCGCTTTTATTCTCCTTTATATGTGGTACACCCGGCGGCTGACGGACAGGATAATAAAGCTCTCGAAGGACGCGGCGGAGGTAAGCTCAGGCGAGCTTGAAAAGGTGATAAGCTCCGACGGCAGCGACGAGATCGCGGCGCTCGCAGCATCGATGGACGAGATGCGCCGCTCGGTCATGCAGCGCATGGGCAACGAGAGCCGCGCATGGGAGGCAAACGCCGAGCTTATAACCGCGATATCGCACGATATACGCACACCGATGACCTCGATGCTCGGGTATTTGGGGCTGCTCAACGACAGCGGATTTGAGGACAAGGAGCGGTGCAGGCAGTTCACAGCCTCGGCCTACGCCAAGGCGATGGATCTCAAGGAGCTGACGGATGAGCTGTTCCGGTACTTCCTAGTCTACGGCAAGGCGGAGCTGGAGCTTTCGCTTGAGAGCTACGACGGGCGGCTCCTGCTCGAACAGCTCCTCGGCGAGGCGGAGTTTGACCTTATAGACTCAGGCTTTCGCGTGCAGCGTATAGAATTCAAGGGCGAGTGCAGCGTATCGGCAGACCCGCTCTATCTCAAGCGCACGCTTGACAATATGATATCCAACATCAAAAAATACGCCGATCGTGAGCGCCCGATTATGGTGATAACCGAGCTCATAGACGGCAAGCTGTCCGTCTGCATCTCGAACTATGTAAAGCGCTCCATGGACAAGGTCGAGAGCACGAAGATAGGCATACGCACCTGCCGCAAGATCATGGAGGCCATGGGCGGCAGCTTCGCCATCGCAAGCGACGGGGAGCATTTCGCCGCGGAGTTCATGCTGCCGGCAGTGGAAAAGATGGTGGAATAATACAGAATGATAACCGTACTGCAAGGCTTGACCGGGCAGTACGGTTTAGTTATAATATGGATAAATATGTAATGGAGGGTTTGTCATGTTCAAATTCAACCACTTCAATTTCAATGTTCTCGACCTCGACCGCAGCCTGAAGTTCTACAAGGACGCGCTCGGCCTTGAGCCGGTGCGCGAAAAGGACGCGGCGGACGGCAGCTACAAGATCATCTTCCTCGGCGACGGTGCGACCGCTTTCCGCCTTGAGCTGACATGGCTGCGCGACCACACGGAGCCCTACGACCTCGGCGAGCAGGAGTTCCACCTCGCGTTCACCGTCGAGGACTATGCGGGCGCATTCGAGAAGCACAAGGCCATGGGCTGCGTCTGCTTTGAAAACACGGCGATGGGCATCTACTTTATCGAAGACCCTGACGGGTACTGGATAGAGATAGTCCCTGAGAAGAGATAAGGAGCAGGACATGCAGGATATACTCATCGTCGTCGATATGCAGAACGACTTTATCGACGGCGCGCTCGGCACAGCCGAGGCCGTCGCCATCGTGCCGAAGGTCGTTGAAAAGGTCAGGGGCTTCAAGGGGACTGTCATATTCACGCGCGACACGCACGGCGAAAACTACATGCAGACGCAGGAGGGGCGCAATCTGCCCGTGCCGCACTGCATCAAGGGCAGCCACGGCTGGGAGGTCTGCCCCGCGCTCGAACCGCTGCGCACAGGGCTTACCATAGACAAGCCGACCTTCGGCTCGGCAGAGCTCGGCAGGCTGCTCCTTGAGCTTGACGCGAAGGAGCCGGTCGGGAGCATCACGCTCGTCGGCCTGTGTACGGATATATGCGTCATCTCAAACGCGATGATCGCAAAGGCTTTCCTGCCGGAGGTCCCGGTCACGGTAGACGCGGCGTGCTGCGCGGGCGTCACGCCTGAGAGCCACCGCACCTCCCTGAGCGCAATGAAGATGTGTCAGGTCAGGATAGAGAACGAATAAAAATAACAAATCCGGGGATCAAACGATCCCCGGACTATTTGTCCGCATCACTCCGTGAAATGGATATGGTTATTTATATGGTCGCTGCAGAAGCAGTGATAGCCCTGACACTTGGAGCAGTAGCGGAACTCAAGCTCCGGATGGTCGACGTCCGTCCTGCCGCAGACCGCGCACTTATGCGTATAGAGCTTGTCCTTCTGCTCACGCCGGATGCGCGCGGACTCCTGACGGAAGTTGACGGTGTTTTTGCTGGGACGGCGCGGCAGTGATGAAAGCAGCTCTCCGCCGCAGAAGATGAAGAAGTTTATGAGCGCGACGAGCGGCAGCAGGTTCACCGGGAAAGAGTTGGCAATGACCGAGTAAACAAAGAACACCGCGTCCACAATGGCAAGGTACTTGATCTTTATCGGGATGATGTACATGAAGAGCACCTGCATGTCCGGATACAGGACGGCAAACGAAAAGAACATGGACAGGTAGATATACTCCGAGCCGAGGTTCACGGAGCGGCCGGTGATGAAATAAATAATGAAGCCGTAGAGCACCGTGAGGATAACGCCGGTGAAATAATATATAGTAAACTGCCCTGTTCCCCACTGAGCTTCGAGCGTACTGCCGATCCAGTAATAGAACCAGAAGGCGAGGAACGCAAGCAGTCCCATGCTCGGCGGGTAGAAGATGAACGACACGAGCCGCCATATCTGTCCGTGCAGGATAAGCGCGGGGTCAAAGGTCAGGACGCCGAGGAACGACCGGTTGATCGCCCCAAGCACCCATATCGCGACATTCGCCGCGGTTATATAGCGCATCAGGTTCGGGATGCCGAAGCCCGGATGCTTATAGCAAAACTGCTCAATGCTTCTGCGTGGATCCTTCATAATCTTCTCCTGTCAGCATTGCCGGGAAATCCCGACAATGATATGTTTTGTGCTTACTACTATACATTCCCGCCGGGGCAAAGTCTATAAAATTTTGTAAATTTGAAAGATAGGGCTTTCAAATTCGGCGAATGTATGGTAATATGTAAACCATGAAATTATGAGTGAGGCCGAATACCGTGGATAAAGATTCTCAGATTCAGGAAAAAGAGCTTAAAAACGACATTATTGAGGGCCGCAACGCCGTCATTGAAGCGCTCCGCGCAGGCAGAGCCATAGATAAGATATTCATCGCCAAGGGCGACGTCGACAAGACCCTCGGTCACATCGCCTCCAAGGCGAGGGACAAGGGCATAGTCGTCGTCGAGGCCGACAGGCGCAAGCTCGACTTCATGAGCCAGACCCACGCGCATCAGGGCGTCGTCGCGCTGGCCGCGGTGCGCGAATACTGCGAGATCGCCGATATCCTCGCCGTCGCCGCAGAGCGGAACGAAGCGCCCTTTGTCATCGTCTGCGATGAGATAAGCGATCCGCACAACCTCGGCGCAATAATCCGTTCGGCCGAATGCGTCGGCGCGCACGGCGTCATCATCCCGAAGCGCCGCAGCGCGGGACTTACCGCCATTGTCGACAAGGCCTCCGCCGGTGCTGCCGAGCACATGGCCATCGCGAGAGTGCCGAACATCTCCGCCGCGATAAAGGAGCTCAAGGATAACGGACTGTGGGTCTACGGCACCGCGGCAGACGGACAGAACGGGCTGTGGTCGACCGACCTCACAGGTGCGATAGCGCTCGTCATCGGTTCCGAGGGCGAGGGCATGAGCCGCCTTGTCAAGGAGAGCTGCGACTTTATCCTCAGTCTGCCCATGAAGGGGCAGGTCAGCTCCCTCAACGCCTCCGCGGCTGCCGCCGTGACGATGTATGAGGTGCTCCGTCAGCGCAGCGCGCAGGGCTGACGTCTTTCTCCTGCTTCCAAAGTGAAGCACAGCGCGACCTACATATAGAAAACAAGGATCAGGATATGAAAGATTTCAGTCTGGACTTTGATCCCACAACTGAATCTTATACCGACATGTCGTTTGACAGCATACTGTCGCAATACAAGCTGGAGTCGTACCGGGACGAGCCGTCCGGGTCGGATGACTCCGGCTATTCCTCGTTGTACGACGATGAGGACGACGATGTGCGCGTCTACACGCCCGGCGCAGCCTCGGTGCGCAAAAACGTGGAGCCGGAGACCACGGACGGGTATACCGATGACGGTTACGGTACGCAGGACTACGGTTATGATGATACCGACGCACCCGCATCTGATGATTACGGCGAAGAGGACAACAGCAAGCCCTTCCCCACAGTCCCCGGTATCGGTCATCTGAAGAGCTTTCTCAAGAGCAAGCTAAAGCCGAAGTCCGAAAAGCACGCGGCGAGAGGTCGCGGCAAGGCAGAGCCTATCGAGGATCAGGACGATCATGGTTACGCGGATACTTCCGACGGGCAGGACTATACTTCGGAATATACGGATACATACTACACCGACGAGGACTACGGCTACGCCCCCGACGGCAGCGGCACCTATGATACCGCACCCGCGCAGGGCACATGGCAGTATGACGACGGCGGATATAATGAGCCGCAGCCGGCAGAGGAGCCGGAATATGCTCCCCCCGCAACCGAGCACTCCGGTGCGCGCGGTGCGATGGAGCAGGAGGCGCGCAGATACATCGCGCAGATGCAGGCGGGCTATGAGCAGGAGCGTGCAGAGCCAGAGGTTGAGGAGGATCTGCCCTATGACCCAAGTACCGACGGCTATGACGCAGACCCGACGCGCTATTCCGCCGAGGGCAGCAGCACAGTATACGCTGCCGATCCCGACGCCGGGGACGAAATAGACAGCCGCTTCAATCTCAGCGGCAGGCGCGCGGCAAGCCGTATGCAGTACGGCAGCAGGACTGTCGACCTGAGCGCCGATGAAAACTATGAGCCGACGCCGCAGACCGGGTACAGCCCCTCACAGTGGACGCCGGATTACGACGATCCCGCAAACGACGGCTCCGGTGAAGAGGAGCCGGTGCGCAAGAAGCACAAATTCGGCAAGAAGAAAAAGAAAAAAGAAAAGGCCAAGGCCGAGGTCACGGAACCTGAGACCGACGTATCCGGCAAAAGAACGCCCATATACAGCGGCTTTGACGATACCGCCGATGAAAGCAGCGACTACGCCGAGGATGAGGATTACGGCTTCGGCGCGGACGCCGAGGGCGACGGCGACGGCAAGAAGTTCTCCGAGGAGGACGCTTACTTCCCGCCGAGCTTCCGCGAATATGTGCTCTCGCTCTTTGCGTCGCTGTTCCTGCGTGTCAGGGGCACAGCGCGCGGCGACACCGCCGCAACGATGAGCGACAGCGAGGAGGATCTCGGAACCGAGGTCTCGCCCGCCGCCGCGTCAAAATACTACGGTTCGTTCACTCGTTCGCTGGCGCTGCGCATTAAAATAAGCGCGGGGCTGCTGGCGCTGCTGTGCTACATATCGCTCCAGCTCCCGCTGCCCGGTATGCTGCGCACGCTGCCCGTCTCCGCTGCCGCGTGCTTCGGGCTTCAGGCGGCGATCATGCTGCTGAGCCTTGACGTTGTCACGACGGCTGTGCTCAAGGTCACACGGCCGCGCTTCGGCATTGACACGCTCGCGGTGTTCTCCTGCCTTATAAGCGGCGCGGACGCGCTGATAGTCGCGCTGTCCGACACGGCAAGAGCGCACATCCCGCTGTGCGCACTGACGAGCCTTTCGCTCTTCGGCATACTGATATCGACATATCTGAGCGTCAAGGGGCTGCGCAAGGCGACGCGCGTCCCGGCCATCGGCAAACGCTTCTATTCCGTGACGGGCGAAAACAAGCTCGGCAAAAAGGAGCTTACGCTGCTCAAGTCCCAGCGTCCGGCGACGGGCTTTGTCCGCCGTGCCGAGGAAGCGCCGCCTGATGAGACGCTGTTTCTCAGGCTCGCCCCGATCCTTGCCGTGCTGGCGCTGCTGCTGGCCGTTATCGTTGCGGCTGTCTCCGGCTGCGGTTCGGACTTTGTCTACATATTCTCCGCGCTGCTCGCACCGGCGGTGCCGTTCATGGCTCTGTCCGCTTTCGCGCTGCCGTATTTTCTCGGCACGGCGCGTGTATTCAGAGTCGGCGGCGCGATAGCCGGCTGGTCGGGTCTGTGCGACCTCGGCGTGAGCAAGAGCATCATCGTCACCGACCGTGACCTCTTCCCTGAGGAGTGCGTGACGATGGAGAGCGTGCGCATATTCGCAGACGGCGACGCGCAGAACGTCATTTCTTATGCCGGGACGATGGTCGCGGCGGTAGGCTCCTGCGCTGCGGGCTGCTTCGGAAAGCTCATGGAGGAAAACAATTGCTCGCTCAAGCACGTGGAGAACTTTGAATGTCTCCCCGGCGGCGGGGCAAGCGGCATTATCGACGGGCACACCGTTCTGTGCGGCAGCACCGACCTGATGCGGCTGATGAACGTGCGCATCCCCTTCCGCCTGACCGACAAGACCTCCGTCCTTCTCGCGATTGACGGCATTCTCTACGGCATTTTCTCCCTGCACTATGAGCCGATGCCGCAGGTGCGCCGCGCGCTCGTTGACCTCGTGCGCTCCGGCCGCCACCCGGTCTTCGCGATACGCGACTTCAACATTAACCCCGAGCTTCTGCACAACATATTCGACATCGCGACCGACGGCTACGACTTCCCGCCCTATGTGGAACGCTTCGAGCTGTCGACCCCGTCCTCCGGCAAGGACAGCCGCATCGCAGCAGTCGTCTGCAACGAGGGGCTTGGGCCGCTCACCGAGGTTGCCGACGTCGGGCACAAGATATATATGTCCGTGCGGGCAAACCTGCTGCTGACAGTGCTCGCGGCGGTGATCGGCGTGTTCACCGTGTTCATAAAGTTCCTGACCGCGGGAAGCGTGAGTCTTGGCTTTATACTGCTGTTCATGCTGCTTTGGGCGCTGCCCGCCGCAGCGGCAAGCCTGTATGTAAATACGAAGTGACAAAGCATACATTCCATAAGCCTGCGCCTTTGATCAAGGGTGCGGGCTTTTTTCAATTTTCCTGTTGCCAAGAAGATTTTCATAGTGTATAATAAATTGATTGCTGATAACTATTTTTGCATACAAGCACACATAAACCAACAGAGAGGAAGCAACAAATGAGCTACGAAACCAAAAACATTCGCAACATCTGCCTGCTGGGTCACGGCAACAGCGGCAAAACCAGTCTGGCTGAGAGCATGCTCTTCACCACCGGCGCTATCGACCGTCAGGGTAAGGTCAGCGACGGCAACACCGTCTGCGACTACGACGCAGAAGAGATCAAGCGCCAGATAACCATATCCGCATCCGTCGCGCCTGTCGAGTTCGGCGGCTGCAAGATCAACGTCCTTGACTGCCCCGGCTACTTCGACTTCGTCGGCGAAGCCCTCGCAGCAATCCGCGCCGTTGAAGCAGGCATCATCCTCTGCTCGGCAAAGGACGGCATCTCCGTCGGCGCAGAGCGCTCCTGGAAGTACCTCAAGGCCGCGAACGTCCCCGCCGCTTTCTGCATCTCCAAGTGCGATGAGGAGCACGGCGACTACTACGCAGTGCTCGACGCACTCAAGGCAAAGTACGGCAGCATCGTCTGCGCTGTCACCGTCCCCATGTCCGACGGCACCGGCGTTATCGACGTTGTCCACAACGTCGCTTACCAGACCAAGGGCAACAAGACCGCAAAGGTCGCCGTTCCCGCAGCCGATGCAGGCAAGGTCGAGGAGCTGCGTGAGGCTCTGATGGAGACCGCCGCCGGCGCTACCGAGGAGCTCATGGAGAAGTTCTTCGAGAACATGGAGCTGAGCGAAGAGGACACCATCGAAGGTCTGCGCGTCGGTCTGAGAGAGCGCAGCGTCGTTCCCGTTTTCGCGAGCGCCGCGATGAGCAACATCGGCACCGAGGCTCTGCTTCAGGGCATCGTCGATTACGTTTCCAACCCCGCCGAGATGGACGGCATCGATCCCTCCGGTACCACCGTCGGCTTCATATTCAAGACCATTTCCGACCAGTTCGGCAAGTACAGCTTCGTCAAGATCATGCAGGGCAAGATCACCGCTGATATGTCCCTGCGCGATGTCCGCACCTCCAGCACCGATAAGCTCGGCCGTCTCTACACCGTCTGCGGCAAGAAGACTACCGAGGTCAAGGAAGCCTGCTGCGGCGATATAGTCGCCGTCGGCAAGATGGATTGGAAGACCGGCGACACGGTCTGCGATCCGAAGAACGAGGTCGAGCTGCCCGCTATCGAGCTGCCCGAGCCCTGCTACTCCATGGCTATCTCTCCCAAGACCAAGGGTCAGGACGACAAGGTCGCCGGCGGTCTTGCAAGACTCAACGAGGAAGACATCTCCTTCCATCTCGTCAACAACGCCGAGACCCACCAGATGGTCATCTCCGGCGAGGGCGACATTCAGGTCGACGTTCTCTGCGCAAAGCTCAAGAGCCGCTTCGGCGTTGAGACCGAGCTCAAGCCCGCACGCGTTGCTTACCGCGAGAAGATCAAGGGCAAGGTCGAGGCACACGGCCGTCACAAGAAGCAGTCCGGCGGTTCCGGCCAGTTCGGTGACGTCTGGATCCGCTTCGAGCCGCAGGACGAGCAGGACGACATGATCTTCGCCGAGGAAGTCTTCGGCGGCTCCGTTCCCAAGAACTTCTTCCCCTCCGTTGAAAAGGGTCTGCGCAACGCAGTCGTCAAGGGCGTCCTCGCCGGTTACCCGCTGGTCGGCCTGAAGGCCACTCTGTACGATGGCTCCTACCACCCTGTCGACTCCAACGATATGGCTTTCCAGACCGCTGCACGTCTGGCATATCAGGACGGTATCCCCAAGGCCAAGCCCACCATTCTTGAGCCTATCGGCCTGCTCCAGGTCACCATCCCCGACGCGAACCTCGGCGACATCATGAGCGATATCAGCTCCAAGCGCCGCGGTACCGTGCTCGGCATGACCGCTGAGGACGGCATGCAGACTGTCGAGGCTGAAGTCCCCATGGCTGAGATGAGCTCCTACACGATCGACCTGCGCTCCATGACTCAGGGCCGCGGCTCCTTCACCTGCAAGTTCATCCGTTACGAAGAAGCTCCCGGCAATGTCCAGCAGAAGGTCATTGAGGAAGCAAAGGCAGCCGAGGATAAGGAATAATCCATAAACAATAAGAACTAAAGGGCGGCCTATAAAGGCCGCCCTACGTATAATCGATTGGAGACAAGATGAACAACGGTCTGTCCGGAATTAAGAATATAATATGGGCGCTGGCCATCGCTATTGCCCTGCTCGCGCTGCTGATTGGGCTGATATTTTCCGTCGCGGCGCGCAATTATGGCGATGCTCCCGACGGCACGCTCGTGCTCAGCACAGGCAGTCAGGCCGTTGACAGCCGAGGCTCCGGGCTGGACGCCGATCCGTACTCCCCTGTCCTTGGCGGCGGTACGCTCAAGGAGCTGCCGAGCACGCAGGACGGCGGGCTTGAGTACGTCTTCGGCATGACCTATCTCTGCACGTCGAGCTTTTCCGGCATCAATGATTACACCTCCACGATGGGCGGCGGCGCGAATGCGATCATGTGGGCGGACAGCGGAAGCGGTATCCCGGCCTCTGCGGCTGCCGACACCGAAGTCCTCCTCAGCGACGGCTCGCTCGTCACCCCGTCAAAGGCAGCGGCCATATATCAGCCGAAGCGCCTTGTCATCTACATCGGCACGGACGGGCTGGGTACAGCATCGCAGGAGAGCTTCACGGCAGGCTATAAAAAGCTCATAAGCAGCGTTCAGGCCGCAAGCAGCGGCACGACGATAATATGCTGCTCACTCGCGTCCGTCAGCAGCTCATACCCCGGAGTCGACGGCGTAACGGCGGCGAAGATCGCCGAGGCGAACAGCTGGATAAAGCAGATTTGCACGGACACCGGCGTATACTATGCCGACCTTGCTTCCCTGCTCAACGGCAGCGACGGGTATATCTCCGACGAGTTCGTCACGCCCGACGGCAAGACCATAAGCTACGCCGGTATAGGAAAGATAGTAGAGTATTTCCGCTATCACTGCATATAAGGTGATCGCCCCGGTATCGGATCATCCGGTGCCGGGGCATTCAAGACTTTCGATGTTAACAAAAAGTTAAATGAAAGGCGCGCGCACAGGCTTGAAAATGCCCGTGATCCGTGATATAACATTGTTGAAAAGAGGACGGAGTGCACTGCACTGCGGCTCTTTTTTAATATAGCGGAAAGTTAGCTTTAGCTAACTTTCTCAGGCTCAAAGATATAAATAACGGAGGAAGAAAGATGAACAAATTTGCAGCATTCGCAGGCGGCCTGCTGTTCGGCACCGCCGGGCTCAAGATCCTCTCCAGCAGAGACGCGAAGAAGGTATACGTACACACCACGGCGGCAGTTCTGCGCGCCAAGGACTGCGTGATGGCAGCGGCCACTTCCGTCAAGGAAGGCGCGGAGGATATCTACGCCGATGCAAAGGCACTCAACGAAAAGTACGCCGCAGAGGACGCGGCCGCAGTTATCGAGGACACATCAAAGGAAGCCGAATAATAAACCATGAAATGCAAGATCCTGCATGAATCCGCAGGCCGGATGCGCATCCACGCCGAGCAGCGGCGGATGAGCTTCCAGCAGGCGGATATTCTGGAAGCATATCTGCGTCAGGTCGAAGGCGTAAAAGAGGTCAAGGTCTACGACCGCACCTGCGACACCGTCATATACTATAACTGTGAGCGCTCCTGCGTCATTGCCGCAGTCGCCGCGTTCTCGTATGAGGCATCGCTCGCTCTCGCGCCTGAGCACAGCGCGCGGGAGATGACGCACGAATATCAGGACAAGCTGTTCTTCGCCGTGTTCCGCCGCGGGATAACGAAGCTCTTCTTCCCCACCCCGCTGCGCACGGCGCTGTCCGTCATACGCTCGGCAAAGTATATCGGCGCGGGGCTGCGCTGCCTGCTGCACGGCAAGATACAGGTGCCTGTGCTTGACGCGACGGCGATAACGGTCTCGATGCTGCGCGGCGACTTTGAGACTGCGGGCTCGATAATGTTCCTGCTCGGCATCGGCGACATTCTCGATGAATGGACGCACAAGAAGTCGGTCGCCGATCTCGCGCAGTCGATGTCGCTCAACATAGACAAGGTCTGGCTGGAGACCGACTCCGGTTCTATCCTTGTCCCTGTCGGCGAGGTACGCCCCGGCGACTGCATCACAGTAGGCACGGGCGGGATGATCCCGCTTGACGGCAAGGTAGTTTCCGGCGAGGCGATGGTCAATCAGGCGACGATAACCGGCGAACCGCTCGCGGTGCGCAAGATCGAGGGCGGATATGTCTATGCCGGGACGGTCGTCGAGGAGGGCAGCTGCCGCATCCGCGTTGAAAAGAGCAGCGGCGGCGGGCGCTACGACCGCATCGTCAAGATGATAGAGGAGTCGGAGAAGCTCAAGTCCGGCGTCGAAAGCCACGCTTCAAATCTGGCTGACAGCCTTGTGCCGTACAGTCTCGGCGCGACGGGGTTGATATGGCTCGTGACGCGCAATGTGACAAAGGCGCTGGCCGTGCTGATGGTTGACTTTTCCTGCGCGCTGAAGCTCTCCATGCCTATCGCCGTGCTGTCGGCAATGAGGGAAGCGAGCACCTATCACCTGACGGTCAAGGGCGGGCGCTTCCTTGAGGCCGTGTCTCAGGCGGACACCTTTGTGTTCGACAAGACCGGTACGCTCACCTATGCCGCGCCGCAGGTCGCGTCTGTCATCCCCTTCAACGGCGAGCAGGAGGACGAGGTGCTTCGTCTTGCCGCATGCCTTGAGGAGCACTATCCGCACTCGATGGCCAAGGCCGTTGTCGCCGAGGCCGAGAGACGCGGGCTGCACCATGAGGAGCGGCACTCAAAGGTCGACTACATCGTCGCGCACGGTGTTTCAAGCAGCGTGGACGGCAAGAAGGTCGTCATCGGCAGCCATCACTTTGTGTTTGAGGACGAGGGCTGCGTGATCCCCGAAGGCGAGCAGGAGAAGTTTGACACGCTGCCTGAGGAGTATTCGCATCTGTTCCTCGGCGTCGGCGGCGTTCTCTCCGCAGTCATTTGTGTAAAGGATCCCCTGCGCGAAGAGGCCGGCGAGATCATCGACGGGCTGCACAGGCTCGGCATACCGAAGCTCGTCATGATGACAGGCGACAGCGAGCGCACGGCGCGCTCCGTCGCGCGGACTATCGGCATAGACGAATATTATTCTGAGGTGCTTCCGGAGGACAAGGCAAACTACATCCGCCGCGAGCATGAGGCCGGACGCAAGGTCATTATGCTGGGTGACGGCGTTAACGACTCCCCTGCCCTCTCCGAGGCTGACGCCGGTATCGCGATACGCGACGGCGCAGCGATCGCGCGCGAGGTCGCGGATATAACGATCGGCGCAAACGACCTGTATTCCCTGCTGACGCTCAAGCACGTGAGCGACGCTCTGATGCGGCGCATACATCGCAACTACCGCCGGATAATCGGCTTCAACCTGATGCTGATTTGTCTCGGCGTGGCAGGTATACTGCCGCCTGCGACATCGGCATTGCTGCACAACGCATCGACGCTTGTGATAAGTCTCGAAAGCATGACGCCGCTTCTGAAAGACTGACAGCTGAATCAAACGCTAAATCAAAAGTTGGGGTAACCGGGGAAATCCGGGTACTCCAACTTTTTGTTCTGGCACCGCTTTTTTGTTGAGAGCCATCGGGAAGTTTAAGTCTCCGGATGAAAAAAGAACGCTCCGTCCATTCGGACGAACCGTTCTTTTTTGGTGCGAGAGAGGAGACTTGAACTCCCACGTCGGCTGACACACGCCCCTCAAACGTGCCTGTCTACCTATTCCAGCACTCTCGCATATTTGGCCGATGCGTTGACTCCATTTAAAGCCGTCTGCATTACTCGGCGCGCCACATCTAAGGCATGGTGAATTATAGCAGATTATTTGAATTTGTCAAGGGTAAATTTCGACTTTTTGAAATTATTTTTTTCGGAGCGGTTTAATGCCCGCTCCGCAAAAAAAACGATCACTCGGTGCCGATGGGCGTATCAGCGGTACGGCTGTCCCCGCGGGCGGATATCAGCTGCGCAAACAGCACTATGCCGAGCATGAGCACAACGATGAGCGCACGCGCGCCATGATCCATAAGCAGCAGGTAGCGCATCTTAAGATAGGCATGGTAGCCGAGCAGGGACGCAAACTGCGTGAGCGGCGCGGCGGCGGAGTACTTGACATAGGCGTATGCCATGACGACCGTCAGTACGTCGGCAGCGAAGAAATAACGGTCATGCATGTGCGGCAGGAGAAACGGGATGCCGACGGCAAAAAGCACGGACACCGCGAGGATCACGCCGTTTGTGAGGCTGCGGCGCTTTATGGCGCAGACGATAAGTATCGCGCCCATAAACACGAATGCTGCGATGATGCCGACGCGCGAGGCTGCGGCGAGGTCGGTCACGTTCGGATCGTACTGGAAGAAAGCGTACACGGAGGGTGAATTATAGTTGAGTCCGTCGCCGATGCTGCCGGTCTGGCTTGCGTACAGCGTGAGCGTCTCAAGAAAGGGCTTGCCGAGCGCGACGGCGGGGAGCACAAGCAGAACATAAAAGACCGGGAAGAGCAGGAAGTGCCAAAGCTTATACTTACCTTTCAGCCACAGGACGGCCATGACCGTGAGCAGGAACACCGCCTGAAGCTTGAACCCGAAGGACAGCGTGAAGCACAGAACCGACAGGATTGGCCTGTCATCAAGCGCAAAATAGATCGCAAGCAAGGCAAGCGAGACATAGATGCTGTCGCACTGCGCCCAGAGTGAGCCGTTGAGAATCACCGTCGGCAGGAACAAGACAGTGAAGAAGCAGGCGATGCGCGCGGGGATGCTCTCCCTGACCTTGCCGAGCAGCATCATCGCACCGTAGGCAAGCAGCACATCAAAGAAGATGCTCAGCAGCTTTATAAGATAAAGGTCGTTTATCGACGAGTAGGAGAACAGACACAGAAAGTAGAGGTACGGGATATTGTAATTCCCCAGCGGATAATACAGCGCCTTGAAGCCGCCGTTTTGCCGGTAGAAATCCACCCACTTGCTGAGAAAGTCCTTATAGTCGAGCGTCATATAGTCAAGGCACAGCCCGCGCACGGTGAAAGCGGCGGCGATCAGCAGCACGGAAACGAGCACGGCTCTCCGGCTTTTCAGAACTCCCGCGTGCATCAGCAGGAAAAAAGCGAACAGCGTCTCGGCGATCAGTATCAGGATAACTCTGAAGTCCATACAAACCCCTTCAGTAAATAGAAATACAATCTATTTTTTACCATAAGCCGCCTGACAAATCAACGCGGATACTGTAAAACATTTGAAAACACGCATGAGATTTACATAATTTAATTTGCATAATTATATAAAGTAATATGGCAGACAAAAACAAAAAAAGCCAAGGCATATCACCTTGACAAAAACCGCGATTTTACAAAATAATCCTTGACTTTGCAGTACAAGCAATGGTAAAATAGAGTGCTATGTATGTTGGGAAGGGTATCTATGCCCTTCTCCACCAACAAAGCAAGTATACCATCGCCGCAGTGTTAAATCAACACCGGCTGCAAAGAGTCTGACAACACAGCCGGGCGTTTGCAATTACTTATAAGGAGAGTGCGCCAATGCCAAAAGATGTCCTCTACGGCAAGACTTTGAGAAAAAGCTTTGCCCGCACCCAGGAGATCAGGGAGATGCCCAATCTGCTGGAAATCCAGAAGAGTTCCTACAAGTGGTTTTTGGAAACGGGTCTGAGAGAGGTCTTTAAGGATGTTGATTCCGTAACTGACTACTCCGGCAATCTGGAGCTGAGCTTTATTGACTACTCCATGAACGAGAAGCCGAAGTACGACGAGGAGGAGTGCAAGGCAAGAGATGCCACGTACGCCGCACCCCTCAAGGTCAGAGTCCGTCTGCGCAACAAGGAGACGGAGGAGATCAAGGAGCAGGAGATCTTCATGGGCGACTTCCCGCTCATGACCGACGGCGGCACCTTCATCATCAACGGTGCCGAGCGCGTTATCGTTTCTCAGATAGTCCGCTCCCCCGGCGTCTACTTTGACAAGACCACCGACAAGGCCATGGTCAACACCTACGCCGCAACGGTCATCCCGTACCACGGCGCATGGCTGGAGTACGAGACTGACGCAAACGATGTGTTCTATGTCCGCATAGACAAGAACCGCAAGCTGCCCATCACTTGGTTCATCAAGGCCATGGGCGCTTACGACGAGAACCGTCCCTCCACCTGGCTCAGCTGCGTGAAGGATCCCTTCGTCGGTGTCACCACCAATGAGCGCATCAAGGAAGTCTTCGGCGAGGACGAGCGCATCATCTCCACTCTCGACAAGGACACCTGCGACACCCGCGACGAGTGCCTGCTTGAAATTTACCGCAAGCTGCGTCCGGGCGATCCTCCCACGGTCGAGTCCGCGGAGACCCTGCTCGACGGTCTGTTCTTTGACCGCCGCCGCTATGAGATATCCGACGTCGGCCGCTACAAGTTCAACAAGAAGCTCTCCCTCTTCCCGCGTATCGCGGGCTTTGAGCTGGCAGCTCCTGTAGCCGATCCGTTCACCGGCGAAATTCTTGCCGACGCCGGCGATATCATCAGCCGCGACAAGGCACGCGAAATTTCCGACGCCGGTGTTATCGACGTTCTGCTGAATGTCGACGGCAAGACCGTGCGCGTGTTCTCCAACGGCATGGTGGACATTTCCCGCTATGTGGACTTTGACCCGGCAGAGCTCGGCATCAAGGAAAAAGTCCGCGGCATCGTCATGAAGGAGCTTTGCGAGAAGTTCCAGGGCGACGCTCTCAAGGACGCCATCCGCGAGAATATCGACGTGCTTATCCCCAAGCACATCGTTAACGACGATATCTTCGCCTCCGTCAATTACCTCGACTGCCTTGCTCACGGCATCGGCGAAGCGGACGATATCGACCACCTCGGCAACCGCCGCGTCCGCTGCGTGGGCGAGCTGCTCCAGAACCAGTTCCGCATCGGCTTCAGCCGTATGGAGCGCGTTATCCGCGAGCGCATGACCCTTCAGGATCTGGACATCGTCACTCCCCAGAGCCTTATCAATATCCGTCCCGTGACCGCAGCCATCAAGGAGTTCTTCGGCTCCTCGCCGCTGAGCCAGTTCATGGATCAGACCAACCCTCTGGCAGAGCTTACTCACAAACGCCGTATGTCCGCCCTCGGCCCCGGCGGTCTCTCCAGAGAGCGCGCGAGCTTCGATGTCCGAGACGTTCACTACAGCCACTATGGCCGTCTCTGCCCGATAGAGACTCCTGAAGGCCCGAACATCGGCCTTATAAACTACCTCGCATCCTATGCGAGAGCCAATGAGTACGGCTTCCTCGTCGCCCCCTACCGCAAGGTCGAGAAGGGCACCTGCCGTCTCACCGATCAGGTCGACTACATGACCGCCGACGTTGAGGATCAGTACGTTGTCGCTCAGGCCTCCGAGCCTGTCGATGAAAACGGCTGCCTGCTCAATAAGCGTGTCACCTGCCGTCACCGCAATGATACGATCGAAGTCAACCGCGAGGACGTCGACTATGTCGATATAAGCCCCAAGATGATGATCTCGATCGCGACCGCGATGATCCCCTTCCTTGAGAACGACGACGCGAACCGTGCTCTGATGGGCGCGAACATGCAGCGTCAGGCAGTTCCCCTTATGACCACTCAGGCACCTATCGTTGCCACCGGCATCGAGCATAAGTGCGCCGTTGACTCCGGCGTCTGCATCCTCGCTGAGGACAGCGGCACTGTCACGAGAGTCGACGCAAAGTATATCACCGTCCGGTACGACGGCGGTGAGACCAAGGACTATAAGCTCATCAAGTTCGCCCGTTCCAACCAGGGCACCTGCATCAACCAGCGCCCCATCGTCTCCGCCGGTCAGCGCGTGGAGAAGGGCGACGTCATGGCTGACGGCCCCAGCACCTCCAACGGCGAAATTTCCCTCGGCAAGAACATCCTTGTCGGTTACATGAACTGGGAAGGCTACAACTACGAGGACGCTATCCTGCTCAACGAGCGCCTTGTCATGGAGGACGTATTCACCTCCATCCATGTTGAGGAGTACGAGTGCGACGCACGCGACACCAAGCTCGGCCCAGAGGAGATCACCCGCGACATTCCCGGCGTCGGTGACGATGCTCTCAAGTACCTTGACGAGCGCGGCATCATCATGGTCGGCGCAGAAGTCACTGCCGGCGATATCCTCGTCGGTAAGGTCACGCCGAAGGGCGAGACCGACCTGACCGCTGAGGAGCGCCTGCTGCGCGCCATCTTCGGTGAGAAGGCGCGCGAGGTGCGCGACACCTCGCTCAAAGTCCCCCACGGCGAGAGCGGCATAATCGTCGACGTCAAGGTCTTCACCCGCGAAGCCGGTGACGAGATGAGCCCCGGCGTCAATCAGGTCGTCCGCGTCTATATTGCCCAGAAGCGTAAGATCTCTGTCGGCGATAAGATGGCCGGCCGCCACGGCAACAAGGGCGTTGTCTCCCGCATCCTTCCGCGTGAGGATATGCCTTACCTGCCCGACGGCACCCCGCTGGATATCGTTCTGAATCCTCTGGGCGTTCCGTCCCGTATGAACATCGGTCAGGTGCTTGAAGTCCACCTTGGCTACGCCGCTCAGGCGCTCGGCTGGAAGGTCGCAACGCCTACCTTCAACGGTGCGAACGAGACCACCATCCGCGAGACCCTGCGTCAGGCAGGTCTGCGCGAGGACGGCAAAAGCACCATGTACGACGGCCGCACCGGCGAGAAGTTCGATAATGACGTCACCGTCGGCTGGGTCTACTTCCTCAAGCTCCACCATCTGGTCGATGATAAGATCCACGCCCGTTCCACCGGCCCCTACAGCCTTGTCACTCAGCAGCCTCTGGGCGGCAAAGCCCAGTTCGGCGGCCAGCGCTTCGGCGAAATGGAAGTCTGGGCTCTCGAAGCCTACGGCGCAGCCTACACCCTGCAGGAGATACTCACCGTCAAGTCCGACGATGTCACCGGCCGTGTCAAGACCTACGAGGCCATTGTCAAGGGCAACAACATCCCGCAGCCCGGCGTGCCCGAATCCTTCAAGGTTCTCGTCAAGGAGCTCCAGTCCCTGTGTCTGGATATCCGCGTTCTGGATAAGGACGGCAACGAGATCGAGCTCAAGGACGACGATGACGACGATTTCATCCCCGACATGAAGGACGAGCTTTACTCCGCCGACGACAGCGAGATCGAAGCCGAGGGCTTCAGCATCGAGGATATCCCCGAAGACGAGCTGGAGGACGACTACAGCTCCAATGACTACAACAGCGAGGAGGATATGTAATGAGCTACACACCGTTTGACGCGATACAGATAGGCATTGCCTCCCCTGATATGATCCGCAGCTGGTCTTACGGCGAGGTCAAAAAGCCGGAGACCATCAACTACCGTACCCTCAAGCCCGAACGCGACGGTCTGTTCTGCGAACGCATCTTTGGGCCGACCAAGGACTGGGAGTGCCACTGCGGTAAGTATAAGAAGATCCGCTACAAGGGCAAGATCTGCGACCGCTGCGGCGTCGAGGTCACCAAGAGCAAGGTCAGGCGCGAGCGTATGGGTCATATCGACCTTGCCGCCCCTGTCTCCCACATCTGGTACTTCAAGGGCATACCCAGCCGCATGGGTCTTATGCTCGACCTTACCCCGAGGATGCTTGAGAAGGTTCTGTACTTTGCAAACTATATAGTTATCGACCCCGGCTTCACTCCGCTTGAGCGCTGCCAGATACTCACCGAGCGTGAGTACCGCGATATGCGCGAGAAGTACGAGGATGATTTCAAGGCCGGTATCGGCGCAGAAGCGATCAAGGAGCTGCTCTCCCAGATCGACTGCGACGAGCTCGCAAAGCAGCTGCGCGAGGAGCTCAAAACTGCCGGCGGCCAGAAGAAGGCCAAGCTCGTCAAGCGTCTCGAGGTCGTCGAGGCCTTCCGCGCGAGCGGCAACCGCCCTGAGTGGATGATAATCGACGTGCTGCCGGTCATCCCGCCCGAAATTCGCCCGATGGTTCAGCTCGACGGCGGCCGTTTCGCGACTTCCGACCTGAACGATCTTTACCGCCGCGTCATCAACCGCAATAACCGTCTGAAGAGACTCCAGCAGCTCAACGCGCCTGACATCATCGTGCGCAATGAGAAGCGTATGCTTCAGGAAGCGGTCGACGCCCTGATCGACAACGGCCGCCGCGGCAGAGCCGTCACCGGCGCAAACTCCCGCGCTCTCAAGTCCCTGAGCGATATGCTCAAGGGCAAGCAGGGACGCTTCCGCCAGAACCTGCTCGGCAAGCGTGTCGACTATTCCGGCCGTTCCGTTATCGTTGTCGGCCCTGACCTCAAGATATACCAGTGCGGCGTTCCTAAGGAAATGGCCATCGAGCTCTTCCGCCCCTTCGTCATGAAGAAGCTGGTCGAGGACGGCGTTGCCAACAACATCAAGTCCGCCAAGAAGATGGTCGACAAGCAGCGCACCGAGGTGTGGGACGCCCTTGAAGATGTTATCAAGGAGCACCCCGTCCTCCTCAACCGTGCGCCTACTCTGCACCGTCTCGGCATTCAGGCCTTCGAGCCTATCCTCGTTGAAGGCCGCGCGCTGCGTCTGCACCCGCTGGTCTGCACCGCTTACAATGCCGACTTCGACGGCGACCAGATGGCTATCCACCTGCCGCTGTCCGCCGAGGCTCAGGCCGAGGCGCGTATACTCATGCTCTCCGCAAATAACCTCCTGCGTCCGCAGGACGGCCACCCTGTCACTGTTCCTACTCAGGACATGATCCTCGGCTCCTACTACCTGACCATGGTTCGCATAGGCTCCGCCGAGAAGGGCGCTGAGCGCATGATAATCGATGATCCCGGCGATACCGGCTTCGAGGCCGGTGCGATCGTCGGCGGCGACGAGCTGTATCAGGCAAACGTCAAGGCCAAGAAGGAGGGCACCGCACCTGCGACCTATAAGCCCACCCTCATGTACCGTGACTCTGCCGAGGCCATCATGGCCTATAACGAGGGCGTTGTCGGCCTGCATGCACCTATCCGCCTGAGAGTCACTAAGACCGTTGACGGAGTTGAAGTCCAGAAGACCATCATCACCACCGTCGGCCGTATCATCTTCAACGAGCCCATCCCGCAGGATCTCGGCTATGTTGACCGCACCGATCCTGAGCATGCCTTTGACCATGAGATCGGCTTCCAGGTCGGCAAGAAGCAGCTGGGCGATATCATCGACCGCTGCATCCAGAAGTATGGCTTCACCATCTCCGCAGAAGTCCTTGACAGCATCAAGGCTCTGGGCTATAAGTACTCCACCAAGGGCGCTATCACCATATCCGTCGCGGATATGACCGTTCCGAGCGCAAAGTACGAGATGATCAAGGCCACTGAGAAGGAAGTCGTCAACATCGAGCGCCAGTACAAGCGCGGCTTCATCACCGATGACGAGCGCTACCGTCTGGTCGTTTCCGAGTGGGAGAAGACCACCAAGGAAGTCACCGACGCACTGAGCAGCGCGCTCGACGAGTATAACCCCATCTACATGATGGCAAACTCCGGTGCCCGTGGTTCTATGAACCAGATCCGTCAGCTCGCCGGTATGCGTGGTCTGATGGCGAACACCGCCGGTAAGACCATCGAAATTCCTATCAAGTCCAACTTCCGTGAAGGCCTTTCCGTCCTGGAGTACTTCATCTCCACCAGAGGCGCACGTAAAGGTATGGCTGATACCGCTCTGCGTACCGCGGACTCCGGTTACCTGACCCGCCGTATGGTCGACGTCTGCCAGGAAGTCATCATCCGCGAGGAGGACTGCGGCACCACAGAAGGCGTGTGGGCAAGCGCGGTCTACGACAGAGGCCAGATGGTCGAGTCCTTCGGCACCAGCATCCACGGCCGCTTCCCCGCGAAGCCCATCACCGATCCAGAGAGCGGCGAGGTTCTCTTTGATACCGACCATATGCTCATGCCTGAGGATGCTGACGTTCTCGAAGCGCACGGTATCCACAAGGTCTTCATCCGCAGCGTCCTCACCTGCGAGGCCGCAAGCGGCGTCTGCGCGAAGTGCTACGGCATCAACCTTGCCATCGGCCGCCCGGTCAACATGGGCGAGGCTGTCGGCGTTATCGCGGCACAGTCCATCGGCGAACCCGGTACTCAGTTGACCATGCGTACCTTCCACACAGGCGGCGTCGCGGGCGACGATATCACTCAGGGTCTTCCCCGTGTCGAGGAACTGTTCGAGGCACGCAAGCCCAAGAAGATGGCGACTCTCGCCGAGATCTCCGGCACCGTCACTATCGACGAAGCCAAGAAGGGCGTCATGTACTCCATCACCATCACGAACGAGGCGCAGGGCGAGACGGTCGTCTACACCGTGCCGCACTCCGCAGGTATACTCGTCCACAACGGCGACCATGTCGATAAAGGTCAGGAGCTTACCTCCGGTGCGCTCAACCCGCATGAGGTTCTGCGTATCCGCGGCGTTGACGACGATGAGTTCGGCCGTCAGGGCGTCCGCAGCTATATCACCAGCGAGGTTCAGAAGGTCTACCGTCAGCAGGGCGTTGACATCAATGACAAGCACATTGAGGTCATTGTCCGCCAGATGATGCGTAAGGTCAGAGTTGAGGAGGCCGGCAGCACCGACCTGCTCTCCGGCGCGACCATCGACGTTTCTCAGTTCAAGGAAGCCAACCGCCAGATCGACGAGCGCATCGCCGCCGGCGAAGAGGGTCTCACCCATGCCACCTGCACTCAGCTGCTCATGGGTATCACCAAGGCCTCCCTTGCTACCGAGAGCTTCCTGTCCGCCGCGTCCTTCCAGGAGACCACCAAGGTTCTGACCGAGGCCGCCATCAAGGGCAAGGTCGACCACCTTGTCGGCCTGAAGGAGAACGTCATCATCGGTAAGCTCATCCCCGCCGGTACCGGCCTTTCTGTCTACCGCGACTTTGAGATGAAGGAAGACGAGTCCATTGCCAAGGAGCCTGAGGAGTACGTTGACCTGACCGCGCTGGTCAATAAGAGCAACGCGCTCTAAGTTCCGATCATAAACAATAGAAACCCCGCAGTCCGTTGAACCACGGACTGCGGGGTTTTGCTGTATATTGTGTTGGCTGTCAGTATCAGTGCGTCAGAATTCGACCGCGGGGACTTCTGGCTCAGAGACAAGATCCTTGACCCATTTGCGGCTCTTGACAAGATAATATCCAATGCTGCACTTGACGATCTCCAATGCCTGAACGCATATAAACATGCGGAGTATCGGCATTGCCGTATAGCGCGAGAGCACAAAGGCAAGCGGGATGCACAGCACCCAGAGATACATACTGTCAAACACGAAGGTGATGATCGTTTTGCCGCCGGAGCGGAGCGTGAAGTAGCAGGCATTCGTGAAAGCGTTCACCGGCATCATCACGGCGCTCACCAGCAGCAGCTCCGACGCGAGCTGCTTTACATGATCGGAGGTATTGTATATCTCCGGGATCAGCGGGGCAAGCAGCGCCATCACCACGCCGACCGCCGCACACAGCGCGACAGCAAAGGCGATGAGCTTTCTGTCCTCGTCAATGGCGCGCTCAAGCTCTCCCGCGCCGAGGAGCTGGCCGATGATGATAGCGATGGAATTGCCCATTGAGAAGAAGGCGCAGAAGAAGAGATTCGAAACGGTGGTCGAAATATTGACCGCGGATACGACCTCAAGCCCGCGCATGGAGTAGCACTGGTTGAGCACCGTCATGCCGCTCGACCACAAAAGCTCGTTCACGAGCAGGGGCAGACCCATGACGACGATCTGCCGCAGCAGGGCATCCGGGATGCGCCAGGTGGTGTAGGCATAGTCCACAAAGGGGTTAGTATCCCTGTGCCGGTGTGTCCAGATAATTATAATGGCACACTCGACAAAGCGGGAGATGACCGTCGCGATAGCCGCGCCGACGACGCCCATGACCGGCGCGCCGAGCTTGCCGAAAATGAGGATATAGTTGCCGACGAGGTTCACAAGCACCGCGACGATGCCGGCCTTCATGGGCACAAGCGTCTCCCCGCTCTCCTTGAGGGTGCTTGCATACACCTGCTGGAGCGCGAAGGGCGGGATCTGGATAAGCATGACGGCGAGATAATCCTTGCCGTAGTTCAGCGTCGCGGCCATGTCAAGCTGCTCCTCGCCCTCATGGATGAACTGCATGATGAGCTGTTCCCCGAAGAGCAGGAACACGATAATGAACGCCGTGGACGTAAAGGCCGCTATGTAGAGCTTTGCGCGGAAGGTGTCGGCAACGCCCTTGCTGTCGTTCTTCCCGTAATACTGCGCGGTGAATATGCCCGCGCCGGCGAGGCCGCCGAATATACAGAGGTTAAAAACAAAAATAAGCTGGTTGACTATCGCCACGCCGGACATTGGCTCCGTGCCGACCTGACCGACCATGATGTTATCAAGCAGGCTTACAAAGTTCGTTATGACATTCTGCACCAATATCGGCAGCATGATGGCAAAGAGCTTTCTGTAAAAAGCCTTGCTGCCGATAAACCTGTTGAGCTTCAAATTATCCTCTCCGTTTCCCCCGAAATTGGCAGTTAGAAATCCGCATCCGGTTTCCCGGATGCGGGTTTCAAGTTTCCTTATTTGAGTTCCTTTTTCTTTTCTTCAAGCTTGGACTCGAACTTCTTTATCATGTCCGCGTCAATGTCCGGACGCCTGAGCAGTGCGTCAAAGAGCATTTCAAGCCTGTCCTGATCGCCGCCGGAAAGGACGTTCTCCGCATAGAAGTCCACACCGGTGATGTTCGGCTCATAGAGCCTGCCGTAAGACTTGCCGCTTCTGGCAAAGCCGCCCTCAATGATGGCGCCCTTCTCCAGCAGCCTGTTGAGGAGAATGTGGATCGAATTGTCCTTCCACTTCTTGTCGACAGACAGGTCAAGGATCTCTCCTCTTGTCAGGGGACGCTTTGCATCCCAGATGACATTCATGATCTCAAGTTCGCTTTTTGTAAGTTCCATTTTGCACATCCTTTTTTTCTTTTGTTTACTTCTTCTGTCATTCCTTTATCAATATCACTCTTCTTAACACAAGTGATTTTAAGGCCCACAAGATATTCTGTCAAGTCGAATGATGTGAATTTTTTTGCATTATTCTGCTTTACAGACCATTGTTAACAGTTCTGTCACATTTTCTCCGACCACGGACACCCCTGCGGTCTTAAGAAGCTCTGCCGCGCAGCCGTCGCCCTCGACGAGTTTTCCCGAAAAACTGCCGTCATAGATGAGCCCGCTGCCGCATGAAGGGCTGTGCTCCTTCATAAGCGCCTTGGTACAGCCATAGCGCTTGGCGAGCAAGAGCGCAGCCTGCGCACCCTTTTCAAACTGCTGTGTGACATCCGCGCCGCGGCAGCTCACAACACGCTCGCCGATGCGCTCGCTTGGGTCGCGCGGCGTGGGCAGTCCTCCCGCCGTCTCCGGGCAGACGGGGATGAGCCTGTACCGCTCTTTCAGCTTCCCTATCATCTCCTCAGGCAGGGCGTTGCTGCCGCCGGAGTATTTGCATTCTACGCCCAACAGGCAGGCGCTGATAAGCAGGTTTTCCATAGGATCACCTTCTCATGCTTATTCCGAGGAAGGCGCCGCAAATACCTCCCACGATGTGACTGAGCTGGGATATATTATCCTTGAGCATGACGCCGTCGACAATCTCGCCGCCGATATAGAGGACAAGCACAAGGATCAGCGTTATGGGTATGCAGCCGTTTTTCATCCCCGCAAGGGAGGACATGACGATCATCATGAACACTATGCCCGACGCGCCGAGCAGAGCCGTGCCTGGGAAGAAGAGCCAATGCACCATGCCGGAGACAAAGGCCGTGAGAAATATCGCCCAGAAAAGCGGGCGGCTGCCGTACTTCTCCTCAAGCGGCGGGCCGACGACGAGGATCATCATCATGTTGCCGATATAGTGCGAATAGCTGCCGTGGCCGAGCACGTGCAGGAAGAAGCGCGGATAAGTGCCGAGGTCGGCAAAGGACGAGCGGTACACGCTGAAGAGCGCGTGGGTGCTCTTGCCGCCGGTGAGCCCATCGAGCCAAAGCACAGCGAGCGACAGCAGCGCAAAGGTCAGCACGACGGGAGAATTATATTGCAGCTTTATGAGCTTTTTGCTCATGCGTTTGCCTCCAGCGCGGCTATTGCGGAGTCGTAAGCGGCCTTGGTGCGCTCATCAAAGCAGACCATGCGCACACGCTCTATCTCCGGGTGGGCTTCGAGGTATTCCTTGATAGTCTTGCAGGCGATGGCCGCCGCCTTATCAAGCGGGAAATGGTACACGCCCGTGCTTATCGAGGGAAAGTCCACAGTCTTGCAGCCGTTTTCCGAGGCAAGCTCCAAGCAGGAGCGATAGCACGAAGCAAGAAGCTCCGCCTCACCCTTATTGCCGCCGTGCCACACGGGGCCGGGGGTATGGATAACGTGCTTTGCGGGAAGCTTATAGCCCTTTGTGATCTTCGCCCTGCCGGTCTCGCAGCCGTGCAGCGTGCGGCACTCGGCCAGAAGCTCAGGCCCTGCGGCGCGATGGATCGCGCCGTCCACTCCCCCACCGCCGAGCAGTGAGCAGTTAGCGGCGTTCACGATAGCGTCAACGCTCTGCTTGGTTATATCACCGAGAACAGTCAGCAGTCTTTCCATAAGTCTCACTCTCCGATCGCGATAGTCACCGCGCCGTCCTGCGCGGACATGGCGATGCTCTTTATCTCCCTGCCGCGGTTCTCAACGATCCGCTGTGCAAGGACATCCTCGATATCCTTCTGTATCGTGCGGCGCAGGTTGCGCGCGCCGTAGGTAACGGAGTAGGCCTTCCCCACGAGGTAGTCGACAAGGCTGTCGTCCCACGTGAGGGCGATGTTCTTTTCCTTCATCACATCGCGCAGCTCGCCGAGCATGAGCCCAGCAATGGCGCGGAAGTTCTCTTCCGTGAGCTGGTTGAAGCAGATGACCTCATCGACGCGGTTGATGAACTCCGGGCGCAGGAACTCGTTGAGCGCTTTCATGGTGCGCTCACGGCTCATGTCGCTTATTGAGCCGCCGAAGCCGACGCTGCCGGACTTGTTGTTGCTGCCGGCGTTCGTTGTCATGACGATTATGGTGTTTTCAAAGTTCACAGTCCTGCCCTGCGCGTCGGTGATGCGGCCGTCGTCAAGGATCTGGAGCAGGATGTTCATAACATCCGGGTGCGCCTTCTCGATCTCATCGAACAGCACGACGCTGTAAGGCTTGCGGCGTATCTTCTCGGTGAGCTGGCCGGCCTCGTCATAGCCGACATAGCCGGGAGGCGAGCCGATGATGCGCGAGACGGAGAACTTCTCCATGAACTCGGACATATCAAGACGGATAAGCGATTCGGGAGAATCGAACATATCCGCGGCAAGGCGCTTGACAAGCTCCGTCTTGCCGACGCCGGTGCCGCCGACGAAGATGAAGCTGACGGGCTTGCGCTTGACCTGAAGCCCGACGCGGCTGCGCTTTATCGCGGAGCAGACAGCGTTCACGGCATCGTCCTGACCGACAATGTGTTCCTTCAGGCGCTCGTCAAGCTTTGCGAGACGTTCAAACTCATCCTCCTTGATGGTGGAAGCGGGGATCTTCGTCCAAAGCTCGATGATGCGGGCGAGGTTATCGGTAGTCAGCGCGGGGCGCGGGTTCTTATCAAGCTCGCTCAGCTCGTTTTCAAGCTGCATCTCCTTGCTCCTGAGCTCCGCGATGCGGGCATAGCGCTGATCCTGCTGCGCTTCGGTAAGCTCGCGGCTGTCGGACGTGAGGGCGTCCCGCTCAAAGCGTATGTTCTCAAGGTCGCGCTCTGCCTCCATGCGGCGGTTGATGTCCTTATTCTTGAGGTTCACATCCGAGCAGGCCTCGTCGATAAGGTCGATGGCCTTATCGGGCAGGAAGCGGTCTGTAATATACCGCTCGCTCATCACGACGGCCTGACGGCACATCTCATCGGAGATGGTGACGCCGTGGTAATCCTCATAATAATGTGCGATGCCGCGCAGGATCTTCACGCTGTCCTCGACCGACGGCTCCGCCACGGTGACGGGCTGGAAGCGGCGCTCAAGCGCGGAGTCCTTCTCTATGTGCTTGCGGTACTCGGTGAAGGTAGTCGCGCCGATGACCTGAATTTCACCGCGCGAGAGGGCGGGCTTGAGGATATTCGCAGCGTTCATGCTGCCCTCGGCGTCGCCCGCGCCGACGATATTGTGTACCTCATCAATGACAAGGATGATGTTGCCGTGCTTTCTTATCTCCTCGATAAGCCCCTTCATGCGGCTCTCGAACTGGCCGCGGAACTGCGTGCCCGCGACGAGCGCCGTCAGGTCGAGCAGATCGACCTCCTTATTCTGGAGCTTCGCCGGGACATTGCCTATGGCGATGCGCTGCGCGAGCCCTTCGGCGATGGCCGTCTTGCCGACGCCGGGTTCGCCGATAAGGCAGGGGTTATTCTTCTGGCGGCGGTTGAGGATCTGGATAACGCGCTCAAGCTCCTCCTCGCGGCCGATCATCGTATCGAGCTTACCCTCGCGGGCGCGGGCGGTGAGGTCGATGCAGTAATTATCAAGGAACTTGCGCTTGCCGCCCTTGGGGGGATTCTCCTTAGTCTCGCCGCGGCGCGGCTCTCCGCTCTGATTCTGGCTCTCGTTTGATGCCGAGGCGCTGGGGCCGCCGCCGAAAAGGCGGTTTAGGAACGGGAAGGTCGCGGTCTTGCCGTCGTCCTCCTCGTCGCTGCCGTCATCGTCGACAGGGGCGATGTCCTCCCCGCCGGTGAGGGCGCTCATCATTTCACCGGTGAGGTTGTCAAGCTCATCATCGGTGATGCCCATTTTGTTTATCATATCGTCCACGGGCTTGATGTGCAGCTCGCGGGCGCATTTAAGGCACAGACCCTCGTTCTTGGCCTGGCCGTTTTCGATCTTGGTTATGAATACCACGGCAACGTTCTTGCCGCAGCGTGAGCACATTGTAGGCTGCATTTATTGCCTCCGTATATATATTTCTGCTATTTCCGGTTTACAGTAAACCGCCGGTAAGGAAGTCAAAGATAAGGAAGAAGCGGCCGAGCGTCGTATGCGACATGGTCTCCGCGCCGATGACGAGCCCCATGAAGCTCAGGAGCCAGCACAGGAGCACGCAGTAGAGAAAGCCCTTGATGAAGCCCATTATCGCGCCGCCTACTTCGTCCACACCTTCCATGTTCGGCAGCCTGAACGACAGGTTCCCCACATTGCCGAGCGCCACGAGCAGGATCAGGATCAGCAGAAAAGCCACGACCATTAGCCCCACATGAGTAAGGGTATCGCACAGGACGGAGACGACCGCCTTGGTCATGCTGATACCGTCGGTATCGGCAAGGCTCACAGCGTCGTCCGCAAGCTCCTCGGCGCGCTTTTCATAAAGCCCCATCGCCGTGAAGCACTCATAGGCATAGTCATAGCGCAGGGAGGAATCCTGCGCGAGGATGTCCTCAAGCGAAAGGTCGCTGCTGCCGTAGCCCATTCTCTCAAGAATGGCGTCACGGTTCTTGGAGGAGTCCACATAACCGTCGACAAAAGGCTCGACCGCCGGGACTATCTCATGCGAATAGGCCGAAGCGAGGAGACTGCCGCCGAAGAGCGCGATGATTATCGCGAGGATCCCGGCGATGCCGCCGACAAGCCCCTTCTTATAGCCGTTCCACGTGCACAGGGCGATTATCAATATCAGTACGATGTCAATGATAGCTCTCATATGTACCTGCCATCCTTTGTATATGCCGGCGGCGTACCGCCTGTTTTCTCTTCTTCCCCGGCAGCTATTACTGTATCACAAGTTTATGAACAAATATAGCATTAATAACCGGAAAGATAAGGCTGTGTTTTACTC
>CAKTPR010000008.1 GCA_934591725.1 uncultured Oscillospiraceae bacterium | reverse complement strand
AAGCGCCGCACCGGCAGATCAAAGCGCCGGTATATTGCAGCTTCAAAATATGTAAATACCTCTCTGTATGCCCGCGCGGCCGTCTCAGGCGAGAAGGGCTTGCCGCCCGCCATGCACCGCGCCGTCACGGCGATGCCCAGCGGGTAGCCGATGGACTCTTTCAGAATGCCGCTTATCTCGCCCTCCGTGACGGAAATGCCGTTGGCGGTGAAAAACCTCCGGATATCCTCGCGGTCAAAGAGCAGGTCGTCCGCCTCCAGCGCGGTCATAAGTCCGGAGTACCGGAATGCCGTCAGGCAGCCGGGCGGCGCGCCGCGAGAGAGCAGCACAAAGCGTTTCGCGGGTTCTGAGCGGATCAGCTCACACAGCGCCTGCCAGTCGTGCTCCTCCTGCATATGCTGCAGGTCGTCTATCAGCAGTATGTCCCATCCGCCCGCGCCAGAGGCAAGGGAGAAGTCCGCCGCAGACGCGTCGAGCCGCAGCATGTTCTTTCCGCGCAGCAGCTCCCCGGCAAGCGCAGTCTTTCCGAAGCCGCAGGGCGCGCTGCAAAACAGCACCCTTCCGCGCTGCATGAAGCCGTCAAAGCGCTGCTGCACCGATGGCTTTATGATAATGTTCCCGGTCATCTTCTCCCTCCTTTCCGCGAACTGCAAGGTCTTATCCCTCAGGGCTTCAGACCATCGCAGACATACTTATACTATTTTAGTTTTATTATACATGATATCTCCAAAATGTAAATCATCCCAAAGTATGACGCGGAGGCGCAGAACATTTATTTATGCTGTTCTATTGCTTTCCGGCATCAATCCAAAAGACTGCTGATGACTCTCTCGGTGTATTCCGTCAGCGCAGCGAAGTCCATATACGGGCGGTAGACGCGCTCAAGCTCATCGTGCATTCCCTTGGCCTTGGCAAGCTGAACGCAGGCCGCGTCCAGCAGCGCATCCAGCAGGGGCGCATATTCGTTTTCAGACTCCGCTTCGATGCTCTCCGTGCTCTCGCGCTCCCATGCATGGGAGACGAAGGCCAAGGAGCGCTCCGGCAGCAGAACGGCGTCGAGCTTATCCGGGCGCAGCGGCTGCGGGCAGACGATCGCGTTTAGGCCGTTTTCCTCCGCCATGCGCGCGGCGTGCTCCAGCCCCTCATCACTGAGCATGACGGCGCGCGGGCAAAGCTCGCGGAGCGTACCGGCAAGGCGCACGCGCCCCTTGCAGCTCACGGCGCGCAGAAAGCGGCGCTTGATGAAGCCCGGCTCGCCTGCATCACCGATGAGTTCGCTTATCGTCGAAGCACCGGCGCAGGAGAGCGGCGTTTCATGAGCGCAGTCCGCCGTCTGCGCCGCGGCGGAGAGGAGTCTGTAGGCCTGAGCGTACACAGCCTTATAGTCCCGGTCAATTTCACGCGCCAGCGCCGCATCGTTTTTTCCGAGCGGGGCAGCGCAGAAGCGGCCGAGATCCTCATAGCCCGCGTCGGCGGCGAAAACCTTCGGCTCGCGCACGTGCGGAGCCGTCCCGTCCATCCACGCGCGGCCAAGCGCGGGGATATACAGCGCGTCCAGCGAATCCGGGTCGCCGGAGCAGATTATTTCCTCAGTGTCGAGCCCGGACTGCTTCGCCGCGGCGGATATGCGCCGCATGAAGCCCGATTTGCCGGTACCCGGCCCGCCCTTGATTATGCTGAGAAACACCCCGCGCCGCTCCGGGAAGCCGCCATACAATGAATAAAAGCCCCTGCCGGAATTTGCCGCGAGGAAAAACACAGTGTCCATACCTGCACCCCCTGATAAAAGCATGGTCTATTATATGCAGAGTGCGCCGTGATTGACATCGTGGCGAGGGTCATATATAATTATTTCGATCAGACGAAGGAGGGGTCGAATGTACAAATATATCCTGTTTGATTTCGACGGGACTGTTTTTGACACGGTCGAGGGAATAACCAAGTCCGTCCAGTATGCCCTCGCAAAGCGTGGAATCGCGGCGGAGCTTGACTCGCTGCGCTGCTTTGCGGGCCCGCCGCTGGTGGACATGTTCATGGAGAAATTCGGCCTTTCGCAGGAGGAGGCCGAAGCCGCGACGGACGATTTCCGCGAGCGCTATCAGCCGATCGGCCTGTATGAATGCCGGGTCTTCCCCGGAATAAAGGAGCTGCTCCGTGCGCTTATCGACGCGGGGCTTCACGTCGGCATCGCGACCTCGAAGCCGCAGCACCTCGCCGAGAAGCTGCTGGGCGATGAGGATATGCTGGGACTTTTCGAGGTCATATCCGGCAGCGACAGCGACGGGAACAACAACTCCAAGGCGGCAGTCCTGACGCGCGCGATGAACGCCCTCGGCGCGGATAAAAAAGAGACTGTCCTTGTCGGCGACACGAAGTACGACGTCACCGGGGCGAAGGCCTGCGGCGTTGAGTGCATCGGCGTGCGCTACGGCTATGCGGCAGAGGGCGAGCTTGCAGCCGCGGGAGCGGATCATATCGTGAACGACTTGCAGCAGCTGAAGGCGCTGCTGTTGAATAAGGAGGAAGAGACCATGTTCAGACCCCTGAGAAGAAAGAAGAACGCGATATCCGGGGAAGCGGCGAAGGAGCTGCTGCTGAACGAGAAGCGCGGCATCCTCGCGGTGAACGGCGACGACGGCTATCCCTATGCCCTGCCGGTCAACTATTTCTACGACATGGAAAACGGCAGGATCTATTTCCACGGCGCAAGGGCCGGACACAAGGTGGACTCGCTGAAAAAGAGCGACAAGGTCTGCTTCACGGTCTACGGAAACAGCCGGTACAAGGATGGCGAATGGGCGCCCTACACGCAGAGCACCATCGTTTTCGGGCGCTGCCATCTGATACAGGATGCCGCCATGACCGAGGAAAAGGTGCGCACTCTCGCCGAGAAGTACTACCCCGACAAGAGCGAGATCGACGCTG
This sequence comes from uncultured Oscillospiraceae bacterium, assembly GCA_934591725.1. Lineage (GTDB taxonomy): Bacteria > Bacillota > Clostridia > Oscillospirales > Oscillospiraceae > Limivicinus. The sequence goes on along the minus strand of CAKTPR010000008.1, from coordinate 32,646 downwards.
AGATAGCTCAGTCGATCCGCGCGGTGCAGCTCTATGAGATAACGATAGAGCACCTGTCCGGCAAGCAGGTTCAGGAGAGATAAACAAAGAAGAAAGCAGCACCGGGAGCATCAGCTCCCGGTGCTTTTTCACGACCTCAAATCTGAATTTCAGTAAATAATTATCGATAAACGATAAAAAATCCTTGACAAACGATGCGCGGCGTGTTAAGCTCGACCCGTAAACAAAAGGAGGTACGGACATGGATATGAACAGTGATAAGAGCATAAGCCTATCGCGGTGCTGCGTCGTGCTGTTTGCGCTGCTGCTCGCGGCGCTGGATATCGGGGGCTACTGGTTCGCCGGTTTCTTTATCCGCCTGCGCGGGATGGTCTGGCAGAGCGGGGTTCTGATGCTTGTCTCGATATATACCGGCAGCGTTTTCGGCTGGGTGACGCTCTGGAAGCTGTGGAAGCTGCTGGGGAACATAAAATCAGGGCGCGTCTTTGAGGATGAGAATGTCCGCATCATGCGTACGGTGAGCCGCTGCTGCGTCGCTGCCGCTGTGATAAGCGCCCTCAGCGCGCTGTACTATGCGCCGTTTCTCGTGATCGCGATATCGGCGGCGTTCATGGCGCTGATCGTGAGCATAGTCCGGAACGTCTTTCAGACCGCAATAGGCATGAAGGACGAGCTGGACTATACCGTCTGAGGTGCCGCGTATGGAGATCGTAGTGAACCTCGATGTCATGATGGCTAAACGCAAGATATCTGCGGGAGAGCTTGCCGAGCGCGTCGGCATAACCCCGGCGAATCTCTCGATACTCAAGAACAACAAGGCCAAGGCTATCCGCTTTTCAACGCTCATGGCGCTGTGCCGGGAGCTTGACTGCCAGCCGGGCGACCTGCTGGAGTTTGTGGACGACGGAGGTGATAAGCATGGATGAAAGGAATGAAAACACTCAGCCTGTCTTTAACGCGTCAAAGGCGGAGAAGTACACGGCGCTGTTCATGTACATTGCGGCCTATGTCTATACCCTGACGACCGGCAGCCGCTGGGAGCTATGGCTCACGGTGTTCGTCGCGCTCTTTGTGCTGATGGTCGAGTACCTTGACCGCGGTGTACAGCGTGCGAGGGAGAGCTGGGTCTGGCTCGGCTGCGCCGTGCTCGTGACGGCCTGCACCGCCCTTGGCCGCAGCCGCGTATGGGGTGAGTTTTACAGCATCGCCGCGGTGCATATCCTCGCCGTGTGGTGGGCGCTCTCCCGCGGCGGAAAGCTCATCGAGGGCAAGAGCGGGCATCTGCTGCCGCTCGATGCGCTCAACGGCTTTGTGCGCATTCCGTTCGGGAATTTCTCTCTGCGTCTGCGCTGCGCCGGCGCGTGGATAAAGGACATGAGCCGCGGCAGAAAGAGCAATAAGAACACTATCATCGCGTCAATTACCGCGGTCGTCCTCGGTGTGCTGCTGCTCTGGTGGGCGGCGTCGAGCCTTGCTTCGGCTGACAGCGGCTTCGGCAGGATGGTCAGCGGTGTGCTCGATTCGCTGAGGATAAACATTGGTACTGACTTCTGGGACTTTCTCTTCCGCTTTGTCGTGAGCCTGCCTGTCGGCGCATATGTCTTCGGCCTGATCTCGGGCACAGCGCGCCTGCCGGAGGAGAAGCTCCAAGCGCAGAGGGACGGCGTGAACGGCTTTCTCGCGAAGCTGCGCGTTGTGCCGAACGGCGTGTGGGTCGCCGTGACGGCGGCCTTTGCGGCGGTGTACCTGCTGTTTTTTATCGTGCAGGGCTCGTACCTTTTCGGCGCGTTTGCCCGCCGCCTGCCCGAAGGCTTCATCGTTTCGCAGTATGCGCGCGAGGGCTTCTTTGAGCTCTGCCGCGTCATTGCCATAAACTTTACGCTCCTCTGGCTCGTCACGCGCAGTGCGTCAAAGCCGGTGCGTGAGAGCCGCGCGGCAAAGCTGATGTGTACGCTGCTGCTCATTGCCGGGGCGCTCTTCGCGGTGATCTCGATATCGAAGCTCTGCCTGTATATCTCCTGCTTCGGCTTCACGCCGCTGCGCCTGCAAAGCTTCTGGTTCGCGCTTGTCATGCTCTGCGGCTGTGTCTGCGCGGTGTACTCGCTCTGGACGGGGAGGAAAAGCTTCCGATTCTGGATGATGTTCGGCGCGGTCACGCTGGCTCTCCTGAGCATTTACTGAATTGAACTATGAAAAAAAGTCCGCCAGATATTAGTATCTGGCGGACAAATTTTCGGTTACGCCTGCTTCTTCCTCACCGGGAAGCAGACCTCGGTGACGAATTCATCGGTGTTCTGCGTCTCGTGCGGGGAGACATGGTAGATGTTGAACATAGGCGCGTCGCTCTCGTAGCCGTTTGCTTCTATCCATGTCGCGACGGCGGCTATCGCCTCGTTTGTGAAGCGGTAGCTGCCCTTGAAGGTGCAGCCTGCGTAGGTCACGGGCGGGAGAGTCCTGAACTTTACGTGCTCCGTGTCGGGGTAGTGCCCTTTCACGGTCTTCTGCACCTCGACGTCGACGTCGGCTTCCTTGTATTCCCCGTCGTGGAAGGTCACGCTGCACAGGCAGGGGTCAGCGGGGATGAGGTTCATCCCTGCCGTCTCCTCGCGCAGCAAGCCCCAAACCATTCCCTCGGCCTCATAGCGGGGGATCGTCATGCGCACGCAGGCGGCGTAGCGCTCTGGCAGAGTTCTTATACTTACGGAGTGATCCATGTTTCCTTCCTTTCTCAGCCGCTTTCGGGCTGTGTCCAGAATCCGCAGCTTTTCCTCAGTGTCGCTCGCAAGGGCGCGCAGCTCCGCCTGCCGTATGGCGTAGAAGCTGTCTAAGCGCTCCGGGTCGTCGAGCTTGAGCATCTCGCCTATCGCGGCAAGGCTGAAGCCCATGTCGCGCAGCGAGATTATCTGCCCTATCACTGTCAGCTGCGCCTCGCTGTAATAGCGGTAGCCCGTGAAGCGGTCGATCTCCGCCGGTTCGAGCAGACCTATCTCGTCATAGTGGCGCAGCATGCGGACGCTGCATCTGGACAGTTTTGAAAAATCACCTATTTTCAGCATAGCGGTACCTCCGTGCTGTTCTTCCTTGAGCTCATGCGTATAATAATGCCTTACACAGTGTCAGAGTCAATAGGGGAAATCAAAGTTTTATGAAAATGAGCGTGTCAAAGAATCTGTATGCAGCAGAAGTTACGGGAAGGAAGATACGGTGAAAGAAACCCAGGAGGGGTGTCTTTCACGTCCAATAAGAACAAAATCTGAACTTTTTTGAAAGTTCAGATTTTCAAGCAGACTGGCAAAATGCTTTTTTGCCAGTCTGAAATTAAAACTTTTCTTTCCCATGAATAGGACAAAGCGCCGCGCAAGTATACTTTTTTCGAGGGGGTGCATGGCATGATAAGCTATTTTTCCGAGCTTCGGTATAAGGAAGTCATCGATATACACACAGGCTTCCGCCTTGGCTATATCTGCGATGTGGAGCTTGACGACGCCGAAGGGCGCGTCGTCTCCCTCATCACGCCGGGGCGCGCAAAGCTCTTCGGGCTGCTTGGGCGCGAGGACGACTATGTGCTCCCGTGGAGCTGCATCGTCAAGGTCGGCAGCGATATCGTGCTCGTCGAGGCCAAGGGCGAATTCATGCGCCGCAAACGGCAGCACCGGCTGTTCTGAGACGCAATAAACAGTTGGCAAATCAGGGCTTTTGCTATATAATATAGTTTCAGAAAGAATGCAGATCAAACACCCTGATCCGGAGGTGCGCCATGAGAAATAAGATCGCGCTGCTGCTCGCCGTGCTCATGCTTGCCTCGGCGCTGCTGTGCGGCTGCGGCGAGGAGAAAACGCTTGAGCCGTGGACTATGCCCGCCGTGGACGCGAAGCCCACCGTGGAGCCGACGCCTGTTCCGACCTACGGCGGCGGAAACCCTGAGGAATATATCTGGAACGAGGCCGAGAGCTTTGACATGTCCGACCCCGGCGCTGCGCCTGAGAGCGTGCAGGAGACCATCAGCCATAACGACTGCCTTGCGCTCTTCCCGTATAACTTCCTGCCGGCGGCGCTCTTCACCGAGAGCTATTCCGCCTACCAGCGTCTCAACCGCCAGAAGACGAATCATGATGTGCTGCGCGACCCGGACGACGGCGGCCTTGCGGAGCATTCGTATGCGGAGTTTGTTTATCTGCCCTCTGACCGCGACGAGACGCGCGGCCTTACCGTCATGGCGGAGCTTTGCAGCTACGATGCCGTGAACGAGATATACTTCCAGCGCAGCTATCCGCACATCAGCTACCCCGAACAGGCAAAGCCGCAGATGTCGAAGTATTATCTTGACAGCTTTGTCCTTGCCCGCTTCGGCGATGTGCGCCTGGCGCAGATACTCAAGCTGCCGTCCAGCTCTTATTTTTCAGATGCTGAGAAGGCCGCGGCTGATGCTGCCGAAAACGGGGAGGAGTACGTGCCTGCGCGGCAGATACTGCTGACGATAACCTGCGGGGAGAACATGAGCGACGAGGAGTTTATCGCCTCCGTGTGTACACTGCTGAAGTTCAGCGACGGCAGCGAGATAACCGCCCCTGAGGAGAGCCGCCTGCCGGCTCCCGGAGAAAAAGGTGCCGCGTGACGTCAGAAGAAGCTCGCACCTTTCCGTTTCCGCCTTGCGGCGAAAACTGCACTATGCGATCTCCTTCTTCCTTTTCAAATCGAACCCACTTCGTTGGGCTTCGATTTGATATAAAAGCAGCAGTCTGCAAATCCACGTGTGAATTGTCTGCTGACAAAATACTTTGAGGAGAAATATGGAAAATACTGAGATAAAAAAAGAACGCGCCGTGCTTGCGGGCTTGTCCGCCGTGAGCATGGACGAGCATGAGCGCTCGACAGAAGTTTCGATGGAGGAGCTTGCCGCCCTCGTCGAGACGGCGGGGGGAGAGACCGTCGCCATGCTCATGCAGAGCCGCCCGACGCCCGACCCGCGCAGCTTCATCGGCGACGGCAAGGTCAGAGAAATGAAAGAGCTCATCGCTATGAACGACTGCGACCTTGCCGTGTTTGACAACGAACTCAGCCCATCGCAGATGCGTGTGCTGTCCGAGGAGCTCGGCGTCAAGGTGCTCGACCGCTCCGGACTCATACTGGATATCTTCGCCCAGCGCGCCCAGACGCGCGAGGGTCAGCTTCAGGTCGAGCTTGCGCAGTATAAATACCTGCTCCCGCGCCTGACCGGTATGTGGACGCATCTTGTCCGCCAGACCGCTTCCGGCGGCTCGTCGCCTATCGGCACGCGCGGCCCCGGCGAAACTCAGCTTGAGACCGACCGCCGCCATATCCGCCGCAAGATCCAGAAGCTTGAGGAGGAGCTGGCCGATGTGCGCAAGGTGAGAAGCACCCAGCGCCGCAAGCGTGAGAAGAACGCCGTGCCAGTCGTCGCCCTCGTTGGATATACGAACGCGGGCAAGTCCACGCTGCTCAACTGCCTTACCGGCTCCGATATCCCCGCGAACGACCGCCTGTTTGACACCCTCGACACCACGACCCGGCGCTTTCGCATCGACGAGACGCAGGAGGTGCTGCTCTCCGATACCGTCGGCTTTATCCGCAAGCTGCCCACGCATCTTATCGAGGCCTTCAAGGCAACGCTTGAAGAGCTGAGCTATGCCGATGTGCTCCTGCACGTAATCGATATCTCGAACCCCGAATGGGAGGAGCAGGCGCGTGTTGTCGATTCGCTGATCCGCCAGCTCGGCGCGGAGGACACACCGTGTATCCGCGTGTTCAATAAGTGCGATGCCTATATCGGTATCCTGCCGCACGGGGAGAACATTGTCTGCATCTCCGCGCGCAGCGGCGAGGGGGCAAAGGAGCTTGTCGACACGCTATCCGCGATGCTCGACCGCGGCAAGAAGCGCGTTATGCTGAAGATACCTTACGCAAATGCCGGTCTTGCCGACAGCCTCAACCGCGAGGCGCAGGTACACTCAATGGAGTATACCGACTCCGGCATCGAGGCCGAGGTCACGGTCGGGCCGGAGCTTTTCGGCAGGGTCAAGCAGTTCATCCCCGGCTATGTTGAACCCAAGGAGGACTGGGAGGATTGAGTGAGTATTATATCCCCGCCGCTCCGGGCGAGGCCGAGTTTACCGAGAAGCGCTCGCGCTTTCTTGGACACGTGCGCTGCGTCGAGACCGAGGATGAGGCCAAGGCCTTCGTTGCCGAGATGAAGAAGAAATACTATGACGCGCGGCACAACTGCTGGTGCTATATCATCCGAAACGGCGCCGAGCGCTACAGTGACGACGGCGAGCCGCAGGGCACCGCCGGTATCCCCATGCTTGAGGTGCTGCGCCGCCAGAACATGACAAACTGTGTCTGCGTCGTCACGCGCTATTTCGGCGGCGTTCTGCTCGGCGCGGGTGGGCTGCTGCGCGCGTATACTAAAAGCGCAGGGGACGCGCTCACCGCGGCGGGGACTTCGGTTGTGCGCCCATGGTCGTGCATGGCTGTGCCGTGCTCGTATTCAGGTGCGGAGAGACTCAAGACTGAGTGTACCGCGATGGGCGGCATTGTCGAGGACGTGGAGTATTCATCCGGCGTTACGCTCAAGGTGCTCATCCCGGCAGAGACTGAGACGGACTTCACTGCGCGTGTTTTCGATATCAGCGGTGGGGCCGTGACCCCGCTCAGAACCGGCGAGACGCACAGAGCCGTGAGAATAAAATAATGAACTGAAAATCCCCGGCTGAAATCAGCGATTTCGGCCGGAGATTTTCAGCGCCGCGAAACAATTGCGCAAAAAAAGCTCCACACCTTTTGGTGTGGAGCTTAGTGGTGGACGATACAAGACTCGAACTTGTGACCTCCCGCACGTCAAGCGGATGCGCTACCAGCTGCGCCAATCGTCCGTGTTCATTTTTGAAAGCTTTGTCATTATAGCGTGCATGACAGAATTTGTCAAGTATTTTTTTCGGGTTTCTCATAAAAAATGCGGCCACGTCCCGAACGTGACCGCAGCTGTTCAGCTCTCCATCTGCTTTCCAAGGAAATTTGCGACCGTCTGCGCAAGCTTGAACTCGACCTCCGAGGCGGGCGGGGAGTTCTTCTCCGTGATGAACAGCACGCAGCCCATCACATCTCCCTCCGAGATGACCGGAGCCGCAACGGAAATGCAGTATTTTTCATCGGCTGCGCTTACGGGTGCGCTGCTTCCGCCGGTGCTGTGGCGGTAGACGGAGCGTCCGGCCATGATCTCGCCAAGCTGCGCGCTGACGGGCTTTTCCAGCAGCTCCTTTTTCGCGCCGCCCGCGATGGCTATGACCGTGTCCCTGTCGCACACGGCGGCGATGCCGTCCGTCGTTTTTCTCAGGCTGTCGCATATCTGCGCGGCGAAGTCGCCAAGCTCCCCGATAGGGGAATATTTCTTGAAGATCAATTCTCCGTCCTTATCCGTGAATATCTCCAGCGGGTCACCGTTACTGATTACATTGACATGGTAGACCTTGTCCGCGTGCTTTTCCGAGCACTGGACTATGGTGACGGGTGAGCTATCTGCCATGCCGGGATCAAAATTTGCGGCGTCCTCCGTCTCCTCCGGCAGTGTGCCGCTCTTGAGGATGGAGTCGATATCCGCCTTGAGCTGTACCTCGATGTGGTCCTCGAACACGGTGATGCGCTCGATTATCAGCGTGAGGTCCTGACGCTCAAGCTTCGGCTTTTGGAGGATATCGTCGAACACCTCCATCGCCGTTTTAGCTGCGCGGTTGATGCGGATGATAGTGTTGCGCTTGTCGGCGCTCATGTCTATCTGGTTTTTGATGCCCTCGATGCGGCGGGAGAGGTCGCTCTCCATCTCGTCGTAGGTCTCCTCAAGCAGCGCCTCCTGCTCCGGGTGCTTCATAATGTCCCGGACGCGCTGGCGCTTCGTGGCCTTGAGCTCGGCCTGAAGACCATCAAGTACCGCGGTGAGGTTTTGCGCCGTCTTCTCGGTCTCGGCAATGTCCTCGGTCTCGCGCGCAAGGTCGGCGTTCAGCCGGTCGAGCATCTGCGCGGAGTTCTCTTTCACCTTACGCACGTAATCTTTCACCAGTTCGTCTAGCTTATCAACGCGGATGTGGTGGCTCGTGCAGGCTTTGCGTCCGCGCCGGTGATATTCGCCGCAGCGGTAGGCATCGCGGATGTCGCGGCGGCTCATGGCGAACATGGGGCTGCCGCAGTCGCCGCAGAAGAGGAAGCCGGAATAGACATTGTCGTTTATCTTCACGCCGCGGTAGTGCGAGGTGCTGCGCTCCTCGCGCAGCGCCCGCGCGGTGGCGAAGGTGCGGTAGTCGATGATCTCCTGATGGTGGTGCTCAAAGACCTTGTGCTCACTCGCGTCCTGCTTTACGTCCGCGCCGTTTATCTTGCGGCGGGTGTACTTGCCCTGACGCAGAGTGCCGATGTAGAAATCATTGTCGATGATGCCCTGCACAGTGATGATCGCCCACTCGTTCTTCACCTTGCGCGTCGGCGTTTCGCCATCGGCCTCACGCCGGGTGCGCTCCGCCATGCGCGGCGTGGGTATGCCCTCGTCGGTGAGGTAGTTTGCGATGCGCTTATAGCCCCAGCCGCTGATGTAGAGCGCGAATATCTTCCGCACTATCTCCGCCTCGGTGGGGACGACCTCAAACTCCTGCTGCTTATTTACGATGTAGCCGTATGGCGCGGCGCAGATCCAGCGCCCGTCTTCCTGGCGGCGCTTGACGACAGAGCGCACCTTGCGGCTCGTATCTGTAACGGGCATTTCGTTCATGAGGAACTGGAACTGTATCTTCACCCAGTCGTCGTCATTCGGGAAGTCTATGCCGTCACCGATGGAGATGATGCGCAGCCCCACGTCGCGCAGATCTTCCAGCTCCACAAGGCCGCGGCTGTTGCGGCGTGAGAAGCGGGAGAAGTCCTTGACGATGAGAATATCATACTTGTGCGCCATGAGTTTTTTACGCAGCTCCTGATAGCCCTCGCGCTGCTCGAAGGTGTAGCCCGAGCGGTCGCGGTCTTCATAGAAGGTGAGCGTGCTGTCCGGGAACGTGCGGCGCACATAGTCCTGTATGATGGCTTTCTGATTTTCGATGGACACATTGTCGCGCCCCACCTCTTCGTCGACCGAGATGCGGCAGTACCCGGCAATGTCAAAGTGTTCTCTCATTTGCTTTCACCCTTGAGATACTTTTCAAATTCGCGGTCGAACTCGGAAACGTACTCCGCGTCCTGCTTTTTGCGGAACTCCTCGTATATGCCGCTGACCTTCTTCGCCGCCGCTTCACGCGAGACGTGACCCTTGCCGTCGAGCACACGGCGGCGGTTGTTCGTGAGGAAGCGGTCAGTTTCGTTGAGCCAGTCCTGCATGCTCATGAGCTGTTCGTCTTCTGCCATCAGTTCGGCATAGTCGATGAACATCGTCACAAGGCGGTTGAGCCGCGTGACCTCTTTTTCGTTGAGGTAGTTTTTCGCGATGAGCGTGTCGCTCTTGAGTATCTTGCCGTCCGGAGCGCCTTTCCAAGTCGTCAGTCCCATCGTAGGGCTGTCGAGCGTGGCGCGCTCGGAGATAAGCTCCGCCGCAGTCTTGCCGGTCACGGCGTAGTGCAGCTTGTTCTGCACGAAGGCGTAGAAGGCTTTTGTCGTCTCGCTGTTTTTATCGTAGTCATAGCTGCACTGTTCAAACACATCGGCGATCTTCTGGTACGCGCGGCGTTCGCTTGCGCGTATCTCGCGGATGCGTTCGAGTAGCTCGTCAAAGTAGTCCCTGCCGAACGGACGGCCGTTTTTCATCATCTCATCATTGATGACGAAACCCTTTTGGATGTACTCGCGCAGCGTCTTTGTCGCCCACTGACGGAAGCGCGTGGCTTTCTTGGAGTTCACGCGGTAGCCGACGGCGATGATAGCGTCGAGGTTATAGTGATCCACAGTTCGTCTCACCTGACGTTCGCCCTCTTGCTGAACTGTTTCCATTTTGGAAATAGTTGAATCACGCTCCAATTCGCTTTCCTCGTAGATGTTCTGCAAGTGCTTCGACACAGCGGGAACATTCACGTTGAACAGCTCTGCCATTGCTTTTTGCGTTAGCCAGAATGTCTCGTCCTTGAACACGACGCTGACGTATTCCTTGCCGCTCTCGTCGCTGTACAGCAGCACTTCACCGCGATTTGCGATCTCGTTGCTCATGCGGCGCACTCCTTTCTTACAATTATGTATATTTGCAATTATGCATTTGCAGATAATATTGTATCACACAAGCTTTCAGAAAGCAACAGGAAAGAATAAACGGACGGCTTGTAATAGTCGTCCGTTTACATTACCATGCCCTGTTCCTTTTCCTGCTCCACTTCGAGTTCCGCGATGCGCTTTCTGTTGTAGCAGAGCAGGCTGCTTGTCAGAGAGTATAAGTCCTGACTGCCGGACATGAACACAGCGACGGTGTATTTCTTCCCCGCGTACTCTGTGTACAATGGCTTGAGACGCTGCTGCACGGCGGGATCGTTTTTCTCTTCGTTCGAGAGCCAGACTTCAACTGCTCTGCGCTCGTCGTTTATGCATATCTCCAATCATAGACCATCTCCTCTCGATAGAAATTTTTATCATTTTTGCCAGATTCTAAACCGGATAGCCGGTGCGCAACGCACCGGCTGCCGGTTGGGTCAGAAATTTTGATTGCCTGTATTCGACACTACTTCCCCAGGCAGGGCGGACTACTGAACCGCAGCTGGCGCTGCGCACGGGCGTTTCACCCCTCCGAGGATCTCTCCGAGCTGCCCCATTGCCTGAAAGCTGTGGCTGGACAGGAGTACCTGCGTGAATGCAGTCATGGCGTGCGGCCTGCCGGAGTCGCTTTTGAATGGATCTTACTCGCTCGTTGCCTCACCGGTAAAGGCAAGTCCTGGCGCATCCTTCGTCTCGCTCGTACATTCACGGATGTTATTCGTAGCCGGATATGACCGGAAGCTCCGGTGTTTGTCAAGGTGCATTGATGGAGAAAATTTATGCCCTCATATGGTTAAGGGATAAAATCGGGCTTTTCTACAACCAAATCGAAAAAAATTTTTATTCCCTCGCTTAATAGCTCACAAAAACGCGAAAACACAAGTCACTGGTTTTCTAAAATTTTTATGAACGGAACAAGAGAGAAAATTTCCCCTCACTTCTTAAGCGAGCGAGATAGGTAGTTTCACGAAAGAATTTTCGGTTGTTCACAAAAAATTTGTATTTGAAAATCCTTGCGGCGCTTTTCTCGCTGCGATCAAAAAACTCCCTCATATGGTTAAGGGATAAATCTTCACTTTTTTAGACACGTTTTCAGAAAAAATTTTTCTTTCTTACTTCTAAGCAAGTTCAGTGGGCAAATGTGTAATATACTCAAACTGTTTTCTTCTCTCTGTACTAATACTTAGAGTATTCCCTTCAAGGGGGTTCACTGTGAACCGGGGCTGGGTGCAGCAAGTAAGCGCAATTTCTCCTTGGCGGAGACATGAGTTTTAACTTTTGTGCTTATTTCTACTACCCCACTCCACAAACGCAAAGAACTGTCGAATCCCTTGAAACAAGGGAGTTTCGCGGCTATGCGTTCACCTAAATTTTTGAGTTAGTTGAAAATGTATACCTTGCCCGAAAGCCGAAAAAGACCCGCATTGCGGGGCTTTGTGGGTGGAGGGTGCGCCCTTGGGTGTACCTCTCTTTATCATAGTGCCAGTTTCGAACGGGCGCACCCGGACGAAAATGCCGCGAAAACGCCCCCAAACGCCGCACGTTCGTCCGCCGGGGTATCCACGCCCTACCCGTCTCCGCAAAAGCGCACACAGCGCCTCGTGTGGGGCGACAGCGAGTAGTTTGACCTATCAGCAGCGGCAATAGTCAGTGAATCAAAAAACCGTTTGCCTGAATTGACAAACGGTTTTGACTAATGCCATTAATTTTATTTTTTGAGCAGTTCGATCATATGATCGCAGACTTCATCCATATCTCCGACGACACCGTAGTCGCAATAGTTAAAGATGGGGGCGTTGGCGTCCTTGTTGACTGCGATGAAGAGCTCTGCGTCTACGCCGGTCACGTGGTTCACCGCTCCGGATACGCCGAAGCCGATGTACAGCTTCGGCTTTACCATCACGCCCGACTGCCCCACCTGCAGCTTATACGGCAGCAGCTCGCGGTCAACGACCGGGCGCGTGCCGGCAAGCTTGCCGCCCAGCAGCTTTGCAAGCTCTCTGTACTTATCGAGGCTCTCGTCCTTCACGCCGTTGCCGACACAGACTATCGTCTCGCAGCTTGCGATGTCAAGCTCCGGGTCAAAGTCGTTGGCCTTGTACTCCAGCAGCTTCGTGCGGATCTTCTCCTCATCGAAGCCTATGCTCTCACGGATGATCTCGAATATCTCGCGTTTGCCCGACGGCGCTGTCTTGAACGTGCCCGGGCGTATTGTCCCGACCTGCGGGCGCAGCACCGGGATCGTGATGACCGCCATTATCTTGCCGCCGGCCGCGGGCTCTACGTACTCGATGTCCTTCGTCTCCGGGTTATAGATGAGCTCGGTCGCATCGGAGGTGCAGCCCGTCTCGAGGCAGGCGGCAAAGTGCGGGGCGAAGTCGCGCCCGTTCACCGTCGCGCCGATGAACACCGCCGAGGGCTTATACTTGTTCACGAGCTGAACATAGAGATTGGAATAGGCCTCGGTGCTGTAGCGGGCATAGCCCTTGCCGGTCGCGATGATGACGCCGTCGGCTCCGCAGCCGCTCAGCTTATCAAGCTCCGACTCCGGCAGTTCTCCCGCGCTCACGGCGATGAGCTTGTCCCCGGACTGGTCGCAGAGCTTTCTTATCTCGCTGCACAGCTCAAGCGTAACGGGATGTATCTTCTCTCCGTCATGCTCGACGTGTACCCACATATTCCTGTAATTGCTCTTATCCATTCTCTGCACCTCCTCAGCCCTTCATTATCTCGAGCAGCTTTGCCGAGTTTGCCTCCGCGCTGCCCTCGTCGATTATAACGCCGGGTTCGGGCATAACGGGCGGGAACATACGGGGGACTTTCGTCGGGGAGCCCGCATCGCCTATGCGCTCACGGTCGAGGCCGGGGATGTCGTTCGAGGTGATCGTGGTGATGACTGCTTTCTTCGCTGCCATCTTGCCCTTGAGGTTGGGGATGCGCGCGGGGTAGTTCTGCTTCTCTATTGTGAACAGGCAGGGAAGCTTCACTTCAAGCGTCTCTATGCCGCCCTCAAGCTCGCGCTCGACCACGGCGGTCTTGGCCTCCTCGTTCACTTCCTTGATGAGAAGAGTCGAGGTGACCTGAGCCGCGCCGAAGCGCTGGGCAAGCTGTGCGCCCATCTGTCCGGTCGCGCCGTCGAGGGATTCCTTGCCGCAGAAGATCATGTCGTAGCTGCCCTGAGTGGCTGCGGCGGACATGATGGAATAGCTGGTCGCGAGAGTATCGGCGTTGCCGAAGGCGTGGTCGGTGACGAGCACGGCCTTGTCCGCGCCGACTGCGAGACATTCACGCAGCGCGGCCTCGGCGTTCGGGGGTCCCATCGTGATGAGTGTGATCTCAGCGCCGTACTGCTCCTTGACCTTGACGGCCGCGGCGAGAGCGTTTGCGTCCTGAGGGTTGAGTATTGCCGGGACGCCTGCGCGGATGAGGTTACCCGTCTCCGGGTCCATCTGCATCTGGTCAACATCCGGCACCTGCTTTACACAGCACAGTATTTTAAGCATTATTCTGCCGCCTTTCCGGGGTTGAGTATACCCTTGGAATCATATTTTGCCTTGAGCGCGCCGAACTTCTCGAGGGCCTCAGCGCCGAGGTACTGCTTCTTTGCGCAGCCGATGCCGTATTCGCCGCGGATGCTGCCGCCAAGCTCTGCACACTTGCCGTAAATAAGTGCCGCGAGCTCTGCCGCCTTTGCCGCGAACTCGTCCTTCGCGCCGTCGGACACGGCGTGGATGTGCATGCCGCCGCTGCCGACATGGGCATAGACCATGACCTTCAGCCCCTTGGCTTCGCCCTCGGCCTTGGCATATTCCACCATCTCGGCTATCTTCTCTGCCGGGACGGTGATGTTATATTCAATGGCGTTCTTCGCGCCGCTCTCCATGGAGGTGTGGAAAGCGTCGTGCGCTGCCCAGAACTCGCGCTTCATGGTCGGGGTATCGCCGACGAGGATGTCGAGGCACTCGATCTCCTCTGCCAGCTCCGCAATCTCCTCCATCTTTTCCATGACGGAGTCATCATCCTCGCCTTCAAGGGTGAGCATAAGCGTCGCGCCGACGCGCTCGCCGTCCATCTCGACGGGGAACACGGGGTTGCCGGTCACATTGCCGGAGAACTCCACGATGTCGGTATCTATATACTCGACGACGGCGGGGGAGTAGTCCTTTGCCAGCAGGGTGTTGGCGGCGTTGAGACAGGTCTCGGTATCCATGAACGGGAAGAGCAGGATCGCGTCGGCCTTGGGCTTGTCTATGAGCTTGAGAGTAAGCTCAGTGATGACGGCCAGAGTACCCTCACTGCCTATGACAGACTCAAGGTCTGCGCCGCTGAGAGTCTCCGCACTGCCGTCAGCACGGACTACGGTGAGGGCGGCGACATAGTCTCTGGTCGTGCCGTACTTGACGGCGCAGGGGCCGGAGGCGTTGGTCGCGGCGTTGCCGCCGATGGTGGCGGTCTTCTCACCGGGGTCGGGGGGATAATACAGGCCGTGCTTTTCGGCCTCGGCTTTGACGTCCTGAAGCAGGACGCCGGGCTGGACGCGCAGAGTGCGCGCAGATTCATCGAACTCAAGGATCTGATCCATGGCCTTGAGGGAGAGGACTATGCCGCCCTTGACGGGGACGGAGCCGCCGGCCTGACCGGTGCCCGCGCCGCGCACGGTGACGGGGACGCCCGCCTCGGCGCAGAGCTTCACGACGGCCGCGGCCTGCTCGGTGCTTGTGACCTCGACTGCCGCGTCGGGAGTCCCGGTCACGCCCGGACACTCGTCATGGCAGTAGTCCGCTCCGATAGCCTCGCCGGTCTTTGCTTCAAGCTTGGTGTCAAGTTTATCAATAACGGTCTGAACAGAAATTTGCATATGCGGCCTCCTATATATTTAACGCTTCATATATGCTGCACCATACCTGCATGAATGCAACCTTACAGCATCTGACATTATATTGTCAATTATAATACAGCACAAAAAATTAAGTCAACGTGCGCACACAAAAACGGCCGGCACCAAAAGGGACCTAAAATGTGCAGACGCACAAGAACAAACCACGAAAAATATGTGTCCTGCGTAACAGCTCAGCACGACCTGATTTGTTTATCTGCGCAGCATGGGCACATCTATACATTCGGGGAAGCTTGGTACAGACCGTGAAATGCAGACAGGCATAATTCTCTGGGCTTCATATTCCGGCGTATTAAGCAAACAATGTCTGATGTACGGCGCGGCAGCTTGTATAAGCACACAATTGTCAAATAAATGACGTTACGAATCTTTGTGCCACATCACAAAGCAGTCTATGATTCTTAATGTTAAAATTGGGACAGCTAGAGACATCTTCGCGAAATGATGTTAACAAATTGACAAATGATGAGGAGTGATGCATCCGGCAGCCATTATCGTAGTTCAGAAAAGAAAGAAAGAAAGGAAAAAACGAAAAATGTCGAGTGGAGTAATAAGTCTCATCGGCGTACTGCTGGGTCTGTTTTTCTTTGGATTTCTTGCATATAAAGGACTGCATCTGATCCCTGTGGCAGCATTTTCAGCAGCCATAATTGCCGTATTCAGCAGAATGAATGTATATACCGCACTGACGGATATATTCATGACGTCCTACGCAAATTTCTTCAAAAGCTATTTTCTCCTGTTCTGCGCAAGCTCCATTTTTGCGAAAATAATGCAGGACTGCGGAGCAATTGGAGTAGTTGCACATGCTCTCAGCAAGCTGTGCTATAAGTTCAAATCCCGCAAGGCGCAGCGGATCGCTGCCGTTATGACCATTCCTCTTATAAATACGGTCATCGTTTATGGCGGCGTCAATGTATTTGCAGCGGTCTTTATTGTTGTCCATATAGGTAAGGAACTGTTTGAGGAATTTGATATCCCATGGCATTATTACGGAGTCGGGACCCTTGGTACGGCTGTGCTTTCTCAGTTCATTCCAGGTACACCGGAACTTGTAAACCTTGTCCCGAACAGCTATTTTGGAACAGATGCCATGGCCGGTGCGGTGCTCGGCATAATCGGAACCGTCATTTTTGTTATCGGCGGTCTGGTATATGTTAAGGTCTGCCTTGAGGACTCCGACAAAAAGGGCGAAAAGTTCCTGCCGACCGGACAGCGGATCATTGCCGAGAGCCCTGCCGCTCCCGAGGTTGCGGACATTCCCGTCATTGTCGCAATAATCCCCATGCTTCTTGTCTGGGTGCTTCTCAACATTGTGAAGCTTCCTGCCGTCCAGGCGCTGTTCTTTTCGGCGATACTTGCAAGCGTTATGTTTGCCAAGAGGCTCAAAGGAAAATTTAAAGGCTGCCTTGCGGATGGTTCGATCCGTGCGGTGTCGACGCTGGCCCTTCTGTGTGCGACCGTTGCTTTCGGCGGCGTAGTCTCCAAGTCTGAAGGTTATACGTGGGTATGCGACGCTATCAAGGCCTCCGGCCCTGTCAATGCATGGCAGATAGCGATCGCGGTCAATCTTCTTGCAGGTCTTACCGCTTCAGCATCCGGCTCTATCACAATCATTCTCAACACCTTTGCCGAGTCTTATATTTCTTCCGGGATCGCTGTCGGTGCACTGCACAGGCTCGTTGTCTGCGCCTCCCTCGGACTAAATACCTTGCCGCACGCGGCCGGTGTTGCAAGCATTGCAGCTACCTGCAAGCTTGAACTGAAGGAATTCTACCGTCACGTTTTCTGGATGAGCGTCGTTCTTCCCACTATCGTTTCCCTTGTCCTCGCAGCGCTGATCAGCATAGGGCTCCAGTGCTGACGAGTCACGAAGCACACAGACTGCTCAGACCGGTCTGTCAGCATAAAGAGAAATTAAAGGAGAAAAAACATGTCAATTGAAGTAATCAGCTTCATAGGTATTTTTGTAGCTGCAGTAGTTTTCGCAATACTGTGCTTTAAGGGATTCCACATAATTCCCTGTTCTATCCTCGGCGTAGCGATCCTCTGCATCATGAGCGGAATGCCCATTTACAGCACGCTTACCGATACTTACATGGCGAGCTTTGCCAACTTCATCAAGGGCTATTATCTCATCCTTGCCTGCGGTGCCATATTCGCAAGCATCATGCGCGATGCCGGTGCTATCGGCGGTATCGCTTACCGCATAGTAAGGCTTGCATACAAGTTCCCCGTAAAATATCAGAAGGTCGCGGCCGTCTGCATCCTTCCTCTTATCAACTTCATCATAGTTTATGGCGGCATTACCGTTTACGCTGCTGTTTTCACTCTTGTCGCGATCGCATGTGAGATCATGCGAGAAATGGATATCCATTGGGGCTACTACGCAGTTGCCTCTCTCGGCTCGGCAAAGCTTGCGCAGTTCATGCCGGGCTCCGCTGAGACCGTCAACCTTATCCCGATGGAATATCTCGGAACCACCCCCAGCTCCGGCGTCCTGCTCGGCATTGTTGCCGCCCTTATCATGTATGCATTTGCGGTCGGCTACGTGTTCATCTCCATCCGCCGCGACGAGAAGCGTGGGATAGGCTTCCTGCCAGCAGGTAAAGCTATCTCCGAGTCCGAGCTGATGCACATCGACAAGGACAATCTGCCTCCTTTGTGGAAGTGCCTGCTGCCCCTCGTTGTTATGTGGTGCGTTCTGAACATTGCGAACCTCCCGGCAGTCATCGCCCTTTCCTGCGCTGCACTGAGCGCGATCATCCTCTTCTACAAGAACATTCATTTCAAGGCTGAGATCGCTGAGGGCGCCATGAAGGGCATCACCTCCATCGCACTGCTCTGCTCCGTCGTTGCATTCGGCGCGGTCCTCGCGTCCACTCCCGGCTACCAGCTCGCAGTCGGCCTCGTTGACAAGATCCCCGGCGGCGCAGCCTTCAAGATATGGCTGACCTGCCTTATCCTCACTCCGATACTCAACTCTTCTACCGGCGGCCTGAAGGTGATTCTCGGCTCTCTCGGCAACGAGTTCCTGGCCACGGGCATTGCTCCGGGCGCGATCCACAGGCTGGCCTGCATATCCACTCTCGGCCTCAACGCCACGCCGCACAACTCCGGCACGGCTGTTGTTGCTACTGTCGGTAAGATGGGCTTCAAGGACTTCTACATGAAGATGTTCTGGACGCAGGTCGTCGGCCCGACCATAGCCGGCTTTGTGGTAATGCTTCTCGTTTCTGCCGGCGTGTACATCTGATATCCCAGGTAAACATTTTCGGCGGCTGCGGCGGAACGACTCCTGCGAGTCTCTGCCGCAACTGTCCGAAAAGAAAAGGAGAAAATCAATGAACGGAAAAGATTACGAAAATATTATCTTCAAGGTTGAAAACCGTATTGCAACCATTGCGGTCAATCATCCTGAGGTATCAAATGCGATCAATCATGACACGCTTGCCGAGATAGTCGACGCCTTCGAGTGGTGCGGGCAGAGCGATGATGTCGGTGTTGTCATATTTACCGGCGTGGGCAAAAATTTCTCAGCCGGAGGAAATATCAAGAACTTCAAGACTTCCCTCGAATCCGGAAAGCTGCTCAAGGCTGAGCAGGTGGCTTATGCCGGCGAGAGCGCATGGAAGATATGCTCATGCCCGAAGCCCACTATCGCCATGATCAACGGCGCCGCCGCCGGTATGGGCGCATCCCTCGCCGCCGCCTGCGATTTCCGCGTATTCGCTCCCTCCAGCCGATTCATAATGGCCTTTATAAATGTAGGCCTTTCCGGTGACACGGGCTGTATGTTCTATCTCACCAAGCTGATAGGCATAGCAAAGGCAAAGGAGATCATTATGACCGGCAAGCAGGTATCCGCCGAAGAGGCTCAGCAGATTGGTCTTGCGACTGTAGTTGCCGAAAGCGATGAACAGCTTGAGGAAGCGACTTACAAATTTGCACGCAAATTTGCGCGCGGCCCCGCCTTTGCTTACAGCAAGCAGAAAGAGATATTCTCCAAGATATATTACAAGGAACTCATGGAATACACCGATATCGAGTGCAAGAACCTCGAGCTGTGCTATGCGCATCCTGATTTCAAGGAAGCGGTGTACGCTTTCTGCGATAAGCGGTTCCCGGAGTTCGGGAAAAAGAACTGACGTTTATTGAGCTCCGCTGAAAAATCCTCATTGTCAAGATATTCGCGGTATGTTAAGATTTACGCAAACATCACTATGCGGATATGGGGAAATGTCATATGAAAATTGCTCTGAGTATTCTGAATTATATGCTGCCGGAGACAGTAATCTACAGGGGAAGCGCACACTCCGCCGACAGTATCAAATGCGTGCTTCTGTACCGCCGGGGGATAAACTGCATTTCAAATACCCTGTATATATGCGATGCAGGAGAGCTTCAGGGCGAGTATGACGAGACCCTTTCCAGAGCGGTGTTCGTGCCTGTCGGAGCCGACGGTGCACGCTGTGCACAGCTTGCCAGGGAGTTGGACTGCGTATGCCTCGGTTTTCCGACTGATCTTGATCTGGTGCAGATACACACACGCATACAGCAGGCGATAGTCAGATTTGAGGACTGGGAAACGCTTCTGGATGCGACGGTCTATCGCTGTACCAACGTTCAGGAGCTATATAAAAAAGCGGAAATAATGCTCGATGATCCGATATTGGCTTGGAACCCGGCGTTTCATATGGTGGCGTGCGCAAACACTGATCTTATAGCCCCTGAGAATATGCCTCCGCTTATGAGGAACTTCATCAAGGGCGGCGGATGGGCCGGCAAGGACGTGGATATCATGATTAAGAAGCATGACTATCTGACCATGCCGGTGCGGTATATGGATGTGCGTCTGCTCTCGCCCCCGAATATGATGAACTGCTATTCCTGCGTCCGGAACTTCTCGCTTTCGGGGAAGATCGTGCTCACGTCGGGAGCGTACTATCTTGACGGTGAGAAGCCGCATGACGGGAAGATCGAATTGCTGAGGGCTTTCTTTTCCCGTGTGCTGAGGTATCTGGAGCTTAATTCCAGTACCTATACTGGAAGCAGGAAAATCTATGAGCGGTTTATTCTGAGCCTTATAGAAGGCAAGCTCAACAATGAGGCGGATATAAGCGACAGCCTGTGTTACCTCAACTTTCCTTACAGGAGCAGCTTTGAGGTCATAGTCGTAGGCTGCAACAAAAACGCGCAGTCAATGTCGCTCGGGTTGATCCGGAATTACTGCAAGAACTATTTCAAACACGCAAAATTTATAGAGTACCGCAGCCATCTTGTCGGCATAAACAATCGTCAATGGGACACGCAGAGCGATATAGACCGGCGCCGGGAAATATTCAGCAATACCGATGCCAGAGCCGATTTCTCTCTGGGGATAAGCTGCGTGTACAATTGCCTTATAGACACGGGGAAGGCTTTCAACCAAGCAAAGACGGCGCTGCAGTACGGCAGGCTGATGAACCGCGGCGGGCAGTATTACACTTATTCCGATTACTATATCTACTATGTCCTGCACCAGCTCAACGGCAAGGAAAGCTCGCCGAGCGCAAGCCCGGATGCGGCCTATATCTATAAGCTCAGAGAATCTGACAGGAATAAAGCCGGGGTAGAAAACGAACGGCTGCTGCGTACCTACATTCTCAGCGGACGCAATACCTCTGTCACAGCGGAGAAAATGAGCCTGCACAGAAACAGCGTGCTTTACCGCATAAAGCAGATCGAGACAATGCTTGGTATTGATCTTAACGATCCGGATGCGGTCTTTCATATCACGCTGGGGATCAAATCCGTCAGTCTGAGCGATGCGCTTGAACGAGAAAAAGCAACGGAGAAAATTGATGAAGGCTTCTAAACTGACAGATAAAATCAGGAACATTCCGTTTATCAGGCTGATGTTCAACGGAACCTTTTCCGGCTCCGGAACTCTGCTGTCGATCCTCTTTGTGATCGCGGTGTTTGTTTTTATGACATTCAGCGGGTCAAAGATAACCGTGAGCGATGATACGTTTCGCGCATCCGCCGTGCTTGTCAGCCCAATCGAGATCAGCATGAGCGATATTGACGAGGTCAGTCTCAGGAGCATGGATGAGTTTGATATGGGGGAACGCACCCGCGGATTTGCAAGCCTTTTCACGGTCTCCGGAAGCTATATCAATGATGAATACGACCTGTATGATGTATATTTCTGCCGGTCAAACAAGGAGAACTATATAGCGATAAGGTACAGTGATGTCGGCTGGCTGCTCATAAACGATAAGTCGGGCGATGCGACCCGGCAGCTGTACGAGAAACTGCTCAGCATGACGAGAATAAGCTGAGACACAAGTAAAGATGACAAGCGCAGCCGAGCCGCTGCGGGCGCGCTGCAATGCTGCATTCAATACCGGCGGCAGAACGGAGATAAAAATATGAGCATGAAGCCCTTTGAAGGACTTAAAGTTGTAGAACTCGGTACCTTTGTAGCAACGCCCGCCTGCGCAATGATGCTCGGCGAGTGGGGCGCGGACGTCATCAAGGTCGAAAGCGGCAAGGGTGATAACTGGAGGAGCTACGCCAATATAGTAAACGTCCCCTGCACAAATGATGAGAACCCGATCTTTGATATGTTCAACAACAAGAAAAAGGCGATCTCTCTTGACCTCAAAACTCCGGGCGGCAGAGAGGTATTCGATAAGCTTCTTGCCGAGGCGGACGTGTTTGTAACGAGCTGGCGCGACAAGGCGCTCAAAAAGCAGGGACTTGATTATGACAGCATAAAGGATAAGTACCCAAAACTCATCTACGCGATCCTGACCGGTTACGGCGATGAAGGCCCCAGCAAGGATATGCCCGGCTACGACAACATCGCGTTCTGGGCAAAGACCGGCTTCCTGGCCGACCAGGGGATATCCACTCCCGGCAGCTACCCGATCCTGCCTCCCGGCGGCATGGGAGATCTGATCTCCGGCATCATGCTTTACGGCGCGGTAGCTTCCGCACTTTACGGGCGCTCCGTACACGGGCACGGCGACCGTGTCACCGTCTCGCTGTATGGCGCCGGTATCTATGCAATGAGCCTTATGACCACCGTCACACAGGAGCGCTTCAAGGGACCGTACCCGAGACCCCGTTACAACTGCACTGCGGCCTACGCTCCGTTTGAGTGCTCCGACGGCGAGTGGATACAGATGTCCGTCGGCAACTGGGACTTCGTGAGCGGCAAGCTCTTCGATCTGCTCGGACTGCCGGAACTTGTCGGCGATGAACGCTTTATGACGAACAAGCAGGCAACGATCCACCGCCGCGAACTGCTTGAGCTTATGGAACCGAAGTTCAAGGAAAAGACCGGCGCCGAATGGATGAAGCTTCTCGGAGAGGCAGACATCGCCCATGACCGCCTCAATCATTACCGCGAGACCGAGCACAGTGAGCAGGCATGGGCAAACGGCTATGTCACTATGCATACCTCCCAGAACGGCAATAAGTGCATGGTAGCACGTCCGGCGTTCCGCTCAAGAAATGTCGGCGAGGTCGAGCTGGAATGCGCACCGCGCCTCGGCGAGAATACCAGAGAGGTCATTCTCTCACTCGGCTATACTGAGGAGCAGGCAGATGCGCTGCTTTCGAACGGCGCGGCGACCCAGATAGACTATTGAACAGCAACCGACGATAGAAAGGAGACCAGACCGTGGATTGGAGTCTGACAGAAGAACAGGAACTGCTTCTTGAAACTGTGCGCGATGTTATGAAGCGCGGCAACTATGAGGAGTATTTCCGCGAATGTGATAAAAACCATCAGTATCCCGAACGCGCGGCAAAGGATATGCTCGAGGCCGGGTTCGGCACTCTCGGGATCCCGGAGGAGTTCGGCGGCACGCCCTGCGACACTATGACGAGCATCCTCGTCTATGAGGAGGTCCACGCCATGGGCTGGCCTGCGCTGACCTGGGTCAATCAGGCACTGGCCGTGCATGATATGCTCCAGTTCGGAACCAAGGAGCAGCAGGAAATAGTCATGAAGCTTGCGCTGGAGGGCAGAAAGCCCTTTACCCTCGGCTTCAGCGAGCCGCAGGCAGGATCCGACAGCAGCGCCATAACGACCTCTGCGACACGCCGGAACGGCAAAATATACATCAACGGCCATAAAATGTTCAACACGGGCGGCAATGTCGCTCCGTATATGCTCTGCATTGCCCGCGACTATGAAAACGATAATCCGTATAAGGACTGCAGCCTTTATTTCATCCCGATGGACAAGCCCGGCATCACCGTTGAGCCTATGGAGAAGATCGGCCTGCACATGATGGCGACCTGCGAGGTCTACCTTGAGGATGTTGAGATCGAAGAGAAGGATCTGTGCGGCATCAAGGGCAACGGCTTTGCGCATCTTATGCTCAATTATGATGTTGAAAGGCTCTTCACCTGTGCCTGCAACGTCGGTATGGCGCGCTGCGCATATAACGACGCTCTGCGCTATACCAACCAGCGCCAGCAGTTCGGAAAGACTATCGGCTCTTTCCAGCTCATTCAGGAAAAAATCACCGACATGGCGATAAAGATCGAGAATATGCAGAACATGGTGCGTCATGCCGCATGGAAGGCCGACAACGGCAAGAGCATCTCGATAGATGCTGCTCTCGCAAAACGCTACACCGGCAAGGCAGCCTTTGAAGTGATCGACGAAGCGATGCAGATCATGGGCGGCATCGGATACACCGAAAGCAGCCGCATCTCCCGCCTGTGGAGAGATCAGCGCGTATACAGGATCTTTGCCGGAACAGAAGAAATAATGGTCCACTCTGCCGGAAGAGCAATAATCAAAGCCGACGCTAAAAAAATGTAAGGAATGCAGGCAGTCTCGGCTGCCTGCATTTTTTGAATGATATTTGCTTTCAGCTTTGCAGAATTGCCTTGCTGCTCAGCAAAGCGTCGATCTCAGCGTCACCGTAGCCGAGTTCATGCAGCACGCTTACGGTATCGCCGCCCACGACCGAAGCGACGGAGGGCTCCGCCATCGGCATGCTGTCGGCCTGCATCGCGGGACGGACGATCATGCACCTGTTCCCATTCGGTGAGGTGTGATCGACGGTATATCCGTTTGCTCGCGCCTGCTCGCTGAACTGTATTTCACGGTAATGGCCGAGCCTGTCATTGACAATGCCGAGCGGGGAGAGTATCTCCTGCCACTGCGCACAGGTCTTTTTCAGGAACTGCTCCTCAAGCTTTTCTATCAGCTCAACGCGGTTCCGGCGGCAGCCGGAGACCGTGGCGTATCTTGGATCATCCGCGTATTCGGGGATACCGAGAGCGGACACAAAGTTCCTATAGTCCTTTGCATAGTCCATGATGCTTATCTGAAGCCATTCTCCGTCGGCACATTTGTACGGGTTCATATAAGGCGTCGTCTGCTGGCGCGTGCGCGGATACGGCGCTTTGAAGCGATCCTGCGTCACGGTGGCTATGACGCTCATAACGTGCAGAGCAGCTCCGTAAAGCGAAACCGTTACCCTGTCGCCTTTGCCGGTTTTCTCCCTCGCGTACAGCGCCGAAACGATCGCGCCGTAAAGCATGACGGATGCGGTGATATCACCGATACCGCCGGGCGGGAGGATAGGATAGCTGCCCGGAGTGACAATGCCCTGATCGGCAAGGAAACCGGTGATGCCCCAGAATGCGACAAGGTCATATCCGGGGTCATCCTTCTTCGGCCCCTTGTCGCCGTAGCCGGTCAGGATCGCGTAAATGAGCCGGGGATATTTTTCCTTTAGGCTCGCGTAATCGAGCCCCTGCTTCTTCATGGCCTTTTCGCGGAAGCTTGTGAGCAGGACATCGCTGCTTTCCAGCAGCCTCTGCATTACCCGCTGTCCGCCCTCCGTATTGAGGTCGAGGCTGACGCATTTCTTCCCGCCGTTGAACATATCGAAAAGAGGATTTTCCTCAGCGGTACAGGGCACATTGACGATGCGGCCGTATACGCGCCAGGTGTCGCCGTAGCTGCTTTCGACTTTTATTACCTCCGCACCCCAATCGGCCAGAAGCTTTCCGCAGGATGGGCCGGCAACGGCGTTGCCCATTTCGATGATCCTCACGCCGGACAAAGGTCTTCGTTCTTCCATAGTGTTCTCCTTTCGGTGACAGATTTGTTGGCGAGTGCTTATGTGTATGCACAAAAACACAACAGGCTAAACGACTGTGTTTAAATTCTATCATACTTTAATGCGGTATTCACCATGCGCGGACCCAAAGATATATGCGGTACTGCACTGAGATTTTGGCTTGCAAACAAAAAATGCGATCCCGTGCGGCAGGAAAGCGGCCGCGGTGTTCCCTGCAGCGGCGTTTGGACGGCTGCACAAAGCAGCAAAGGTATTTCAAAATATTTTTTTATCAGGCAACATGGAAAAACGTGTGTTTTGCCTGTACAATTATCACAGTGTTAGAGGTGGAGACAATGGCAGATATGTATTCAGAGCTGCATAAGATGAAGAACTTTGCCGAGATACTCAGGAGCACGGCGGCACGGCTTCCCGATAAGACCGCTTTTGTATGCGGAGGGGAGCGTCGGACATTCGGTCAGCTCGAGCGGGAGTCCAACGACGTTGCCGCCGCGCTTGAGGCCGAGGGAATACGACCGGGCGACAAGGTCGCGCTGCTTACCCCGAACTGTGTCGAATATCTTGCTATAGTGTTCGGCTGCGCAAAGCTTGGCGCTGTCGCGGTAAAACTCAATTGGCGTCTTGGACCGGAGGAACTTCTGTATTTGCTGCGCTTCAATGATGTTAAACTGCTTTTTTACAGATACAGCAATGCGCAGTGGCATGCCCAGCTGCATGAGATGCTTGTTTCGGAGCCGGAGCAGATGGCCTTTATAAGCCTGGATGACACCGAAAAATGCGAGCGTTCATATAAACAGTTCATTTCCGGGCATGACGGGACCTTCAATATGCGCTTTTTCAGCGAGAATGCTCCGCTCATGCATCTGCATACCAGCGGGGCGAGCGGCAGGCCGAAAACTGTTGTGTACAGTCATCGCGGCTTTACGGATCAGATCGGCACCTGCGCGGATGGACTGCGGTTCTATGAGGGCATGGTCTTTCTCGCAATGTGCCAGATGTTCCACTCTGCAAGCAGCGGGATATATGCCTGCATAGCCGTCGGTGCGCAGGCGGTCCTATTCAACCGCTTCGACCCGCAGGAGTACCTTAAAGCCGTTTCGGAATACCATGTCAACAGAATATCCGCAATGCCTACAGTGCTATACAGTCTTCTGCATCAGGAGAACATTGACAGCTTCGACCTGTCGGCAGTAAAGACGATCGGCTATTCCGCAGCGCCTATGTCTCCCACTCTTATAGATGCCGCCATCAAGAAATTCAACTGCGGCTTCATGCAGTCATACGGCATGACCGAGATGGGCTCCATCGTCACGATCCTCCAGCCGGAGGATCATTTGAAGGACGGTTACAAGCATCTGTACACGGTCGGCACGGCTCTGCGCGGGGTAGAAATAAAGATCGTCGATGACAATGATAAGCCCTGCCATGCAAATGTGACCGGCAGGATATGCCTGAAAGGGCCTGGGATGATGGTCGGATACTACAAGCAGCCGGAGCTGACGCACGAGGTCCTCAGAGACGGATGGTATTACAGCGACGATATGGGCTTTCTCGATGAGGACGGTTTCCTCAAGCTCACCGGACGCAGGAGCGACCTGATAATAACCGGCGGTGAAAATGTTTTCTCGCAGGAGGTGGAAAACCTTCTGGCGCGGCACCCCGGCGTTAAAGAAAGCTGTGTGTTCGGTACACCGGATGCACACTGGGGAGAGCTTGTTACGGCTGCCGTTGTTCCGGAAAAGGGCTGCGAGCTTGATGCGGATGAGCTGTACAAATATTGCCATGACAGGATCGCAGGCTTCAAGGTTCCGAAAAAGATATTTGTTGTTCGGGAGCTTCCGCACAATGCGGTAGGAAAGCTCAATAAGCCTGCGATAGTAAAGCTGTTCACCTCGGAGAAGCGTCAATAAACTCTGTTCAATAGGAGAAATGCAATGAAAATTATTACCAGCGTAAAATGTGTTCCGGATGCCGAGAGCCTGCATACGGAGCCGGGACGCAGCCTGAACCTGTCCGATTGCGTGTGGCAGATAAGCCCCTACGATATGAACGCGATAGAAGCTGCCGCAAAGCTGAGAGACAGCTATGATGATGTACACATCGTGTCCCTGACAGCCGGCGGAGCGGCGGTAGATGACAGCCGGCGGAGAAAGGATATCCTTTCCCGCGGGGCGGAAAAGCTCTTTTGCATAAGAGATGACAGCCTGCAGGGAGACGGCGCCGACCCGCTTTATACGGCTGCCGCACTTGCTGCGGGGATAAAGAAAATCGGAGATGCGGATCTTGTAATATTCGGCGAAGGCTCCGGAGATATGTATGCCCAGCAGACCGGACTCATGGTCGGCGCGCTGCTTGGCTGGCCGGTTCTCAATGCGGTGACCGATATACGGATCGAGGATGGCCACCTGATAGTCAGGCGCACAGTCGAAAGTGCGGCCGAGGTTTACCGCGTCAATATGCCTGCGGTGCTGTGCGTGACCTCCGACCTCAACACCCCGCGCTTTGTGTCCGTGCGGGACACTCTGTCTGCCGGGAAAAAGCCGTTTGAGACATGGAGTCTTGCAGATCTGGACTGCGTTCCCGAGCATGGCAGCATAAGCGGCGGTGTCATTGCGCCGAGTGAGACCAGCCGCCGCTGTGAGGTGTACCAGAGCATGGATGATGAAGCTGTTGCCGCTATCACGGAACAGCTGAAAAAGTTCCTATGAGGAGGCAGCGCAGATGAACAAGCTAAAAAAAGCCGTAGTGATCGCAGCAAAAAGTGACAGTGCGGGTTCGCTGACAGCGGGCGCGGCGCAGCTGGCGGGATCCGTAGTTGTTATATCTCTCGGCGGCGATTCATGCGCCGTGAATGCGCAGAGGGCATATTGCATCCAAGGAAACAGCTGCGCCCCGGGCGCGGTAAAGGCAATAAAAAGAATAATCGCAGATGAAGCTCCGCAGCTCGTACTCGTCGAACAAAGCCGCGACGGCAGATTCATTGCCGCGATGATAGCGGCAGAAAACGGCGTCAGTGTCCTGACTGACAGCGAGGAACTTACGATCGGCGAGGACGGTGAGGTCTGCTCAAAGCGCGTCGTATACGGCGGCAAAGCCCATAAGACGGAGCACTGCGCAGCAGATATAGCCGTGGCTGTTGTCGGCTCGGGCGTATATCGTACCGATGCGGTCACGCCTGCGGCGGAGATCATCGAATATAACGCCGAGGGCATGGACGGCGTAGAGCTCATCTCGATAGAACCCAAACCTCAGCAGCGTGTTAATCTGGGCGCAGCGAGAAAGGTAGTCGGTGTCGGACGCGGTATCGGCGATCAGGCAGCGCTTGCCAAGGCCGAGGCTTTCGCACAGCAGCTCGGAGCAGAGATGGCGTGCACGCGCCCTGTGGCTGAGGAATCCAAGCTCATGCCGCGCGAACGCTATGTAGGCGTTACGGGGAGCACTATAAAGCCGGAGCTTTATTTGGCGCTCGGTATATCGGGCGTGATACAGCACATGGCCGGAGTAAATTCATCGGGGACGATAATTGCCGTTAACAAGGATAAGAATGCACCCATATTCAAACAGTGCGACTATGGTATAGTCGGCGGCCTCCAGGAGACCATTGCAGCCATTTCCGAAAAACTGAACAAGTAAAAATAAAGGGGAAACAAAAATGAATAAACAGATAAAAACCGCCGTTACGGAAAAGCTTAATATCCAGTACCCGATAGTACAGGGCTGTATGCAGTGGATATCCAGAGCGCCGCTGGTATCGGCAGTCTCCGAGGCGGGCGGTCTTGGCCTGCTCTCGTCCTCCACATTCTCCACCGCCGAGGATCTGCGTAAGGAAATACATCTGATAAAAGAAAAAACCTCCAAGCCCTTTGCTGTAAACCTGACCTTGATGCCGTCCTTGGTGGTTCCCGATTATGAGGGCTACATACGTGTGTGTGCGGAAGAGGGCGTAAAGGTCATGGAGACCGCTGGACGCCCGCCGAAGCCGGACATGGTTGAAAAGATAAAGGATGCGGGTATGGTGCTCATGCATAAGTGCACGACTGTAAAGCATGCCCTAAAGGCGCAGTCCCTGGGGGCGGATATCATCGTTGCCGACGGCTGTGAGTGCGCCGGTCATCCCGGAGAGAACGATATCACCTCAATGGTTCTTACTCCTCGCTGCGTTGAAGAGCTTGATATCCCTGTTATTTTGGCGGGCGGTGTATCCACCGGACGTCAGATGGCCGCCGCGCTCATGCTCGGTGCCCAGGGCGTGTACATGGGTTCGCGTTTTTTGCTCACCAAGGAATGCCCCGTGCTCAATCAGGTGAAGCAGCATCTCGCCGAAAACGCAACCGAGATGGACACGATCATCCTTCTCAGAAGCTTCGTGAACAGCACCCGTATGTACAAGTCTCCCGTTGCGCAGAGAGTGTACGACATGGAGCAGAAGGGCTGTGAATTCAAGGATGTTGCAGCTGATGTTGCCGGCAAGACCGCCTGTAAGATGTTCTTTGAGAACGGTGATGTGGAGAACTGCGGCGTTATCTGCATCGGACAGACCGGCGGTCTTATCCACAGTGTTGTCAGCGTCAAGGAAGTTATCGACGGTATGATGAAAGAATGCGTTGAAAGCCTTTCCAAGTTTGACATCTGCTGATCAAGACCACTGGAACAGAGCAAAAAAGAATAAACAGCAAAGACGTGTGCGGCATGCCGTACACGTCTTTGCTATTCATAAATCTATACGTGCCTGAGAAAACGAAGAACGCACGAAGACTAATATTACATGCATAGACGAAATGGGAGTATAACGTATAATTGCCTTGACGGGCGCACGCGGTCAGATTAAAATAAAATTAATCAGGAGCAGGGGCATTAGGACAGAGATGGAGGAAAGGCTGAATGGATAACAACGGTGAAATCATTATTTATCAGACTGATGATGGCTTAACACATATCGACGTAAAGATGGAAGACGAAACCGTTTGGCTGACGCAGGCACAATTGGTGCAGCTCTATCAAACGAGCAGGTCAAACGTCAGTGAACATATAAAGCATATATTTGAAGAGGGCGAGCTTGAAGAAAGGGCAGTTGTTCGGAAATTCCGAACAACTGCTGCTGACGGGAAAAACTATAATACGACATATTATAATCTGGACATAATCATTTCTCTCGGCTACCGTATCAAATCCTCGATTGCAACAAATTTCCGGCGCTGGGCTACGGAACGGCTGAAGGAGTATATGATCAAAGGCTTCACTATGGATGATGAGCGCCTGAAGCAGCTCGGCGGCGGGAGCTATTGGAAAGAACTGCTTGACCGCATCCGCGATATCCGCTCGTCCGAGAAGGTGTTGTACCGTCAGGTGCTGGATCTGTACGCGACCAGTGTGGACTATGATCCGACCAGCGCCGAGTCTGTCCGCTTTTTCAAAATTGTGCAGAACAAGCTGCACTATGCGGCGCATGGCCACACCGCCGCGGAGGTGATCTATCAGCGCGCGGATGCGTCCAAACCGTTTATGGGGCTGAAGACGTTCAAAGGTGAAATGCCTGTGCTCAGCGACGTAAAGGTCGCGAAGAATTATCTGGATGAAGACGAACTGAAGATTTTGAACAACCTCGTGTCCGGGTATTTTGACTTTGCCGAGGTGCAGGCAATGCGGCATAACCCCATGCACATGTCCGACTATATCGAGCATTTGGACAGGATACTTTCCACCACCGGAGAAAAGCTGCTGGAGGGTGCGGGCACTGTCAGCCATAAGCAGGCCATGGAAAAAGCAGAGCAGGAATATAGAAAATATCAGGTTGAAACCCTTTCCCCAGTAGAAGAAGCCTATTTGGAGACTATACGCGAGACCGAGAAGCTGGCCAAAGGAAAGGCGAGGGAATGAATACTGACTACAATTTGCAGTCAGTTGAAATGCGCGGCCTCGGCGTGATAATCTGTGTGAGCTTCAAGCTATATGCAATCAACATGGAGAATCATATGAAGAACACTTGCTGGATACTAATTTGAAGATTATCGGAGGAAGAAGATGAAAAATAACAAGGCATTGGGACTGTTTATTTTAACTTTCGCTATTTCGTTTGGTATTGTGTTTGTGCTCTTAGGGGCATCATTGATATGCATAAAAAACTATGTAAAAATAGATGTTGTTGGTTGGTTTCGGGCCTGCATAGTAATAAGCTTGGTCATTTCTGCTACCGTGTCAGCTTTAACATTACGAAGTGCGAAACAAATTGGGGAAACTCGTTTTTCTTTTTGGATTAAGAAAAATTATCCTAAATTATTAATGGGATATTTACTGCTGGTTTTTGCACTTGCATCGACAAAAAAAGAACCTATTTGGACTACAGAAATGGTATATGATATTTTATCATTACAGTGGACGATTTTTGGGCTATCACTGGCTATTTTTCTGGTCTGGGATGTTATCATAATTGATTTTTTGAAAAAAAGGCAACCACAAGAGTCGGATTCGACCGATTTGCTTCAGAAATACAAATCGATTATGGATAAAATGAGCTTTTCTCAAGAAATTGAAACGACATTTTTAACTGTTATTCTGCTAACAGTTAATCTGTTTTTACTTATATTATCCTCTGCACAAATATATATCATAGGTGAGCCTAATACTATTTATACGCAAAATATATTACATTTCTCGTTCTTCTGTACGACAAATTCAATTGTAATCTTATTCCTTGATATGTTGAAGCCATTAAAAGAAGAAAAAGAAAAAATGCTTAAGAACAACAACGTGACAAAAGAAGATATTGATAGCACTCAGGCGAGTGTACTTGCACAAGCAATTATTGATGGAATAGCGGAAACTGTGATGAATTTGGATTCAAGCATTTGTACAGAAGAAGAAAAGAAAAAAATACTTGTTGGATACATGGAGGCGATAATAAAATCTACTGGAAGCAAAGAAAAATCGGGTGCAAAGTAAAGAGTAACAGCAGACCTAATAAACTGAGGTACATTCCCGCGACAATACTGATGTTTAATGCAGTCGGTATAATTTCTATTTGGCACAACAGAAGCCCAATAAATGGAACTCGCTATGCATGAGCTTAGACTACTCATAGTTTGTATTAAAGCAATTCGAACACGCTCTACCTGCTAACCCTCCGATTTACCCTCCCTGACATCATTGCCACAGATGAAAACGCCGGAAGCCGTTGCTGCGCAACGGATTCCGACGTTTTCGCCTGCTCTTTCAGCCCTTGCGGATACTCACGGTAGAGCCCTATGTTTTAGTCACTATGTACTATTTCCACCCCTCGCGTTTGGCCAGATCGAGCATGCCAAAGCAGAACTGTTCCCACGGTGTCAATGTGGTCTGTAACGGGTCGCCCTCGCGGATACGCATAGTTCGGCGGATCTCCTTCGGGATCACGACACGGCCCAAATCGTCGATCCTGCGGACTAT